>NZ_BAABRP010000003.1:205000-239735 GCF_039545055.1 Deinococcus carri | reverse complement strand
TTACGTCTGAGATTGGCCCACCTGGTGCGCAAAAGTCTCTCCTTCTGTCGCAAACAGGCCAACCTCGAAACCCTCCTCTGGCTCTTCATCCACCGCTACAACGCGTCATTACCCTGAACCCTCGACCAGCCCGATTTCTCAACCCCATACCAGCGGCAACTCGACCTCCACCGTGCCCACGTCCCGCCCCGCCCAGTTGTGCAGGGTGGCGGGGGCGAGGGCACGCATCTGCGCCGTGACAGGCACGCCCAGCGCCTCCAGCACGGCGAGGGCGACGTGGGGCCGCGCCCGCTCGCCGCCGTCCTGCACCTTGAAGGCGATGCCCAGCGGGCCACGCGGGCTGTTCCGCAGCGCCATCCCGTAAAAGGCCTCCGCCCCCATCTTGGCGGCCAGGCTGGGGACCAGCGGCATCAGCGTGGTGTCCAGCCGTCCGGGTCCGGCGATCAGGAAGGGGTGGGCGGTCATGGCCTGAAAGACACTTTCCAATGCGGGGGCGAGTGGTCCCGCCGGGGCCGCCAGCCGCGCGAAGAGGCGTGCCGCCGCGTGCAGCGGAAGCGCCAGCGCGGGCACGCTGCATCCGTCGGTGCCCCGCCGAACGTCGTCCAGCGCCACCCCGCCCAGCTCCGCGTGCAGTTCCCGGATGCGGACTTGCAGCGGGTGGGCGTGTTCGGTGTACCCCTCGCGCGGCCAGCCGTTCTGGACGCAGGCCAGCAGCATCCCCGCGTGCTTGCCCGAGCAGTTGTGATGCAGCGGCGTGGGGGCCTCGTTCCGGCGAATCAGCTCGGCGGCCGCCGTGGGGTCGAAGGGCGGGTGCGTGCCGCAGCGCAGGTCTTCTGCCGTGCTGCCCGAACGCGCCAGCAACCGCTCCACCACCGCCAGATGTTCCGGTGTGCCGGCGTGGCTGGCACAGGCAATGGCGAGTTCGTCGCCCGGCAACTCGGGCAGGCCCAGCGCCAGCGGGAGCGCCTGCACCGGCTTGGAACTGCTGCGCGGAAACGTCACGAGGTCCGCGTCGCCGCAGTGGGCCAGGCGTTGCCCCGCCGCGTCCACCACCGCCAGATGAACGGCGTGGACACTCTCTGCCTGCCCCCCGCGCGTGAAGATGACCCTGCCGTCCTGTGCTGTCATGCCCCGCAGGGTAGCGCGGCTTGACTTCCGGCGTCCCGGCCTTTAACCTCTTCTCCGCTGGCCTCGGGCCAGTGCTGGTCCGGTAGTGTAGCGGTTAGCATATCTGCCTGTCACGCAGAAGGTCGCGGGTTCAAATCCCGTCCGGACCGCCAGGAGAAGGGAGCGAGGTGTAAAAGCCTCGCTCCTTTTTGTTGTTGGGCGACCAGCTTCCAGCCGCCAGCCAGAACATTTTTTGCGGGCCGCTGGAAGCTGGCGGCTGGCCGCTCGCCCAATTGCCACCCGGCCCCCCACACCCCGCCGCGCCGTGCCGTATCATGCGCGGCGGTTTCGCACGGCGTCCGTGAGCGGCCCGCGTTCTGCCGGCCCCCCTCCGACCCCGCGCACGGCGAGCCTACCTTACCCACGGAGGACGCCTGAATTGACGACTTCACCCTCTTTTTCTGTTGCTGACGCCGCCGAGCTGTACCAGGTTCCCAACTGGAGCGGCGGCTGGTTCCGCGTGAACGGCGAGGGCCAGGTCGAAGTGACCCCCGCGCCCGGCGTGCACGCGCCCCTGCGCCCGATGATCGACGAGATCGTGGAGCGCGGCGAGAGTTTGCCGGTGATCCTGCGCTTTCCGCAGGTGATCGCGGGCCGGGTGAAGCACCTGAACGACGCCTTCCGCAAGGCCATCACCGAGTACGGCTACAGCGGGCACTACCAGGGCGTGTTTCCGATCAAGGTCAACCAGCGCCGCGTGGTGGTCGAGACGGTTGCCGCCGCCGGGTACGAGTACGCGCACGGGCTGGAGGCGGGCAGCAAGGCCGAACTCGCGCTGTGCCTGGCGCAGAAACTCAACCCCGACGCGCTGCTGTGCTGCAACGGCTTCAAGGACGACGGCTTCATCAAGCTCGCGCTGTGGGGCCGCACGCTGGGCAAGAACGTGGTCATCACCATCGAGAAGTACAGCGAACTCGACCGCATCCTCAAGCAGGCCCGCGCGCTGGGTGTGAAGCCCGCTATCGGCGTGCGCTTCAAGCTGCACGCGCGCGGCTCCGGCCAGTGGGAGGAATCGGGCGGCGATCAGGCCAAGTTCGGGCTGAACGCCTACGAGCTGCTACGGGTGGTGGAGCGGCTGCGCGAGGAGAACATGCTCGACTCTCTCGTGATGCTGCACACCCACATCGGCTCGCAGATCACCGACATCCGCCGCATCAAGGTCGCCGTGCGCGAGGCCACCCAGACCTACGCGGGCCTGATCGCGGCGGGCGCGCAGCTCAAGTACCTCAACGTGGGCGGCGGCCTGGGCGTGGACTACGACGGCTCCAAGACCACCTTCTACGCCTCCATGAATTACACCGTGGCCGAGTACGCCGCCGACGTGGTGTACACCGTGCAGGAGGTCTGCAAGGCGCGCGAGGTGCCCGAACCCACCATCATCAGCGAGTCGGGCCGCGCGCTGACCGCGCACCACGCCGTGCTGGTAATGCCGGTGGTGGACGTGACCGGCCCCACCCGCGACCTCGAAGAACTCGCCGCCCCCAGCGAGGACAGTCACCAGATCGTCAAGGACCTCGAAGAGATTCTGGTAAACATCAGCGCCCGCAACTACCGCGAGATGTACAACGACGCGGTGGGCGACAAGCAGACGCTGCACAACCTCTTCGACCTGGGATACGTGACCCTCAACGACCGCGCGCGTGGCGAGGCGCTGTTCAACGCCATCCTGCGTAAGATTGCGAGGCTGATTCAGGGCGAGAAGTACGTGCCCGACGAGCTGGAAGACCTCCAGAAGGTGCTGGCCGACAAGTACATCTGCAACTTCTCGCTGTTCCAGAGCCTGCCGGACAACTGGGCGATTCAGGCCCTCTTCCCGATTGTGCCGCTCGACCGCCTGGACGAGCGTCCCACCCGCCAGGGCACGCTGGTGGACATCACCTGCGACTCCGACGGCAAGATTGAGAAGTTCATCGACCTGCGCGACGTGAAAGCCACGCTGCCGCTGCACGAACCCGGCAACCGGCCCTACTACCTGGGCGCGTTCCTGATGGGCGCGTATCAGGACGTGCTGGGCAGCGCCCACAACCTCTTCGGCAAGGTCAGCGAGGCACACGTGACCATCCTCCCCGGCGGGAAGTTCCACATCGACCTCTTCGTGCGCGGCCAGAAGGCCCGTCGCATGATCGAGTCGATGGGCTACGAGGAACCCATGCTGCGCGACTCCATCGAGGATCAGGCCGACGACGCCCTGGTGGCGGGCACCCTGGCCGCCGGGCAGGAAAACGAGCTGCTGGAGGACTACGGCGAGGAACTGCTGGGCTACACGTATCTGGAGTACGAGGAGGGCTGAGGTTCGGGGCGGGAAGCCGTGAGCTATGAGCCATGAAAAAGAGGGCTAGGGCAAAAAGCTTCGGCCCTCTTTTTACGCCGCACGACTCAACGCTTACTTATTGTCCTGCATCGTCGTGATCGTGGTCGTCGTGCCCTGGGTCTGCCCGGCCGAGTCGAAGGTTTTGGTGGTGGTCGTGCTGGTGCTGGTGTCGGTGCTTCCGGTCTTGCTGTCGCCGGCGGCGAGCAGCAGGGCGGCGCAGGCATACAGCAGGGTCAGAGTCTTTTTCATGCCTCCACTGTCGGGGTGCGGCAGGAAGCCTTGACGCTGCGGGGGACATCACCCCAGCATAGCCGCCAGGAGAATGGAACCCATGACCATCCCCGGCCTGGACCTCCCCCCCCTGCCCGACGCTGCCCGGCTCACGCTCCCGCTGGGCGACGTGACGTTGGGCGGTTACTACTGGATGCAGTCCCGACCCGCCCCCGCCGTTCTGCTTCTGCACGGCTGGGGCCAGGACGCCTCGCATATGGCGCACCCGGCCCGGCTGTTCCGGGAGGCGGGGTGGCACGCGCTGAGCCTCTCGCAGCGCGGCTGGCGGGGGTCGGGCGGCTGCGACGACTACGGGCGCAGCGGCGCGGACGATATGCGGCGGGCGCTGGACTGGCTGGGGCGGCAACCCGGCGTCACGTCCGCCCTGCTGCTGGGCTTCAGCATGGGCGGGCTGGTCGCGCTGCTGGCGGCTTCTGCGCCCTGCGCCGCGCGTGGGGTCGTCGCCGTGAGTGCGCCCACGGACCTGCGCCGCACGGCTCGGACCACCTCGCTGGGGATTTTGCGCCGCTACTACGACGCCGTTCTCACCGAGCGGCAGTGGGTGGAAGGTTCGCCCCTGCGCCACGTCGCGCGTCTGCGCGTGCCTGCGCTGCTGGTGGTCGGGACGGAGGACCGCTTCTGCCCGCCCGCCGAGGGACGCAGCTACGCGGCGGCCACCGGCTCGTGCCTGCTCGAACTGCCCGGCATGGCCCATCAGCCCACGGACGAGGAGTGGCGGCTGCTCGTGCGGGAGACGCTGGGAATGTTCGGGGCGGAAGTGTGAACGCTCCGCCGGCCAGCCCCCACCCCCTCTCACGCCCCTTCCGGGCATGCTTCCGGATATGAGGCTGAATCCCTACCTGAAGTCTGCCGCTGCGGGTTGCGCCGCGACCCTGCCCATGTCGGCCTGGATGCTGGCAGCGCAACACTGGCTGTTGCCCCGGCGCGAGCGGTACCCGCTGCCGCCCGAGCAGATCACCGAACACGCCGCCGAGGCGGTCGGGTTGGACGCGGTGGCCGGGAACGAGCCGGTCCTGAAGGTGGCGACCGTGGTCAACCACTTCGCCTATGGCGCGGCGGCGGGTGCCCTGTATGCGCCGCTGCGGTCCCTGCCGGGGTCCCCGCTGGTGAAGGGGATGGGCCTGGGTCTTTTCGTCTGGAGCGGCAGTTATCTGGGCCTGCTGCCCGCGACCGGCCTGCTGTCTCCGGCCACCGAACACCCTGCCCGCCGCAACGCGCTGATGATTGTCGCGCACCTGATCTGGGGAGGCTGTACCGGCGTGCTGGCCGAGCGGAAGGGGTAGGGGTCAGGCGTCCTGCCTGTCCCGCTGTTCCTCGCGCCGCTGTCCCCCGTCCCGCTGCCCGATGCGGCCCTGGTAGGCCCGGCTGGGCAGCCAGTAGCGCACCGTCCAGCGTTGCAGCAGCAGGGCGACCGGCACGGCCAGCAGCGCGCCCCACACCCCGGCCAGGCCCAGGCCGATCAGGACGGCCACCATCAGGGCCGCCGGGTTGGCCTGGGTGGTGCGGCCCATCACCAGCGGCCCGAGGACGTTGCCGCCAATCTGGTTGAGGATGAAATACAGCCCGGCCACCAGCGCCAGCGTGGTCGTGCCCTGCGGAACGGCCTGGAGCAGCGGCGGAATGGTCGCCAGGACCATCCCCACAAAGGGCACCAGGTACAGCACGGCGGTCAGCAGGCCCAGCGCCAGCGGGTTGGGCACCTTGAGCAGCAGCAGGCCCAGCCCCGCGAGGGTGCCCACACCCAGGCCGGTCAGCAACTGGCCCCGGATAAAGCGCCCGAAGGAGACACTGACATCCTCCGAGAGGCGTTCCACCGTGGGCTGCCAGTCGCGTGGGAAGACCTTCAGCAGGCCGCGCCCGACCCGCTCGTAATCCAGGGCGAAGTACAGCGCCAGCGTTAGCACCAGCCCCGCCTGCCCCAGCCAGCCCAGGATGCCGCTCAGCCGCCCCAGCAGCGAGGGGCCGGAAAACAGCATCTGGTCCAGGATCGGGCCGATGTTGTGGGAGATTTCCTGGGCCTTGGCCTGCACGTACAGGGCCAGACGGTACTGCAATTCGTCCGCGAGCGAGCCTCCCCCCGCGCGGTCGAGCGCCGCGTCCAGCAGGGCGGTGAGGCGGTCGGCCAGCGCGGGCAGCCCCTCCACGAAGCTGCTCACCTGCGTGACCAGTCGCCAGAACAGCAGCGCCACGACTGCCAGGAACACCAGCAGCAGCAGCAGCACGCCCCAGGTCCGCGCCAGCCCCCGCTTTTCCAGCCGGGCAAGCAGGGGGTTGCACAGGTAGGCCACACCGTAGGCCACCCCCACCATCACCAGAACACTCGCCAGCCGCCGCGCGGCGAGGAACAGCAGCACCAGCAGCAGCAGGTAGACCAGCAGCCGGACCGGGGGCCGGGTCCACAGGTTCTCCAGCATTTCGGGGACGGTACGGGTTCGGTTCAAGGTGGCTCCCTGGGGCTGGAGTGTGGGCGGCTGGGCCGGGGCGGGGGCGGCGGCGTGGGAACTGGGCGGCTACGGGGGCGGCTCTGCCCCGACTTTAAAGCAACGCCCGGCCTCGCCGCGTCATACGGGATTGCTCTGATTCCCGGACATCTGGGAAAGCGCCAGATGTTCCTGCCCGCCCTGAAAGCGTGTCCAGAGGCGGCTCTGGACACTGGGCGGTTCCATCGCCGCAACCCCGTCGTTTTTGTTCCTCGCTCTGCTGCGCCGTTGTCGTGAATGGACGCCCCTGGGGACGCCACTCCTCAGCTGTGCCAGTCCGCTCGGTTGATTCCAAGGAATCAACGCAATTTGGTATCACAGGCCCCGGCGCAGCTCCACGGGCACTTCGCGTCCCGCCTTCCCTTCGCCGGGGGCCGGGCGCGCTACCCTATGCCCCGTATGCCTGAAGCTCTGATCACGCTGGAAATCGAGAAACTTGTCGCCGGGGGGCTGGGCCTGTCCCGGGACGAGTCCGGCGTGGTGCTGGTGCGCGGGGCGCTGCCGGGCGAGCGCGTCGAGGCGAGCGTGCGCGCGGGCCGGGGCGTGCGCCAGGGCGTGACCCGCGAGGTGCTGCGTGCCAGCCCCGACCGCGTGGCGGCCCCCGACCTGCCCACCGTGGACCTCGCCCACGCGGCCTACCCCGCGCAGCTCGCCTACAAGCGCGGCTTTGTGGAAGAGGCCCTCTCACGCATCGCCAAGCTGCGCGCGCCCGTGGCCGAGACGGTCGCCAGCCCGCACGAGTGGCACTACCGCAATACCGCGCAGTACCTGGTGACGCCCCAGGGCCTCGCCTACCGCGAGCGCCGCGGCCGTGACCCGTTGGTGGTGGGCCAGGACCCGCTGGTGATGACGCAGATTCAGGCCGTGATCGACCGCCTGAACCCCGAACACCTCGACCCGGCGACCGAGGTGGCCTTTCGCGCCAGCCGCCTGACCGGCGAGGTCGTGGCGGCCCTGATTGGCGCGGGCGAGCCGAAGGCGTTCCTGCGGGCCTCCGACCACCTGCTCGACGCCGGGGTGACGGGGGTGAGCCTGGCCCAGCCCGCCGGGCGGCGCTTCGGCGCGGGCGTGCGCCTGATCGCGGGCGAGCCGGAGGTGCAGGAGCAGTTCGGGCGCGTGCAGGTGGGCGTGACGGCGACTGGCTTCGCGCAGGTGAACCCGGAGGCGGCGGGCCTGGCGTACCTCCACGCGGCGGAACTGGCCGGCAGCGGCCTGCACGCCGTGGACCTCTACGGCGGCTCGGGCGCGATTGGGCGGCACCTCGCCCCCCACTTCACCCGCGTGACCGTGCTGGACTCCTCCGCCGAGGCGCTGGCGCGTGGCCGGCAGGCGGTGGCCGTCAGTGGCGAGCGCAACGTCACCTACCGCAGTGGCGACGCCGCCCGCTTCAGCGAACTGGGCACCGACGTGATCGTGGTGGACCCGCCCCGCGCCGGCCTGGAGCCGGAAGCCCGCGACCACATCCACGCCAGCACCGCCGACCGCCTGGTGTACGTGAGCTGCGACCCCGCCACCTGGGCGCGCGATGTGGGCGACCTGACCCGGCGCGGCTGGCGTCTGGGCGAAGTCACCCCCCACGACTTCTACCCCCAGACCAGCCACGTGGAAGTGGTGAGCGTGCTGGAGCGGTAGGAGGGCCGGGGTGTTCTCTGGGAAAGGGGCGAGTAAGCGGCCTTTTTTCTCCCTCTCCCTTTGCGGGAGAGGGCCGGGGAGAGGGGTGGCAAGCGGAGCTTGCCTGCATGCCAGAAGAGAAAAGCGGTTCCGCATGTCCTGCCCGCCTGACCTGTACTGCCCAGCAGGTGCTTGTGGGAGAGGAAGGTGGCAAGGAGCCGTAGCCCCGCTGCCCGGCGCGACCCGCCCCGCCTTGACCGTTCTCTTACGCCCGGCGTCCGGGCGGGGGGAAGGCGTTAGCCTGCGGCCATGAAGCGTGCGGTCCTGCCCCTCCTGCTGCTGGCGGGCCTGCTGAGCGGCTGCGAGGACCGGGAGGCGCGGGCGGAGAATGCCCGGCTGGCCGCCCGCGTCACGGCGCTGGAGGCGCAGGTGCGGGCGCTGCGGGCCAGACAGGGCAGCGTCGCCACCGTCCAGCAGGCCGCGGGGCAGAACTGTGCGAACGAACTCGCGCGGGTGCTGGAGTCTCTGCGCCAGGATGACGGTCAGTATCCGCCGATGCGCCTGGTGACGCTGCCCGACGCCTGCATTGACCTGCGCGTGAACTGGCATGTGCTCAAGCCCCAGGCCTACGCTTTCGACGTGACCGACGCCGCAGGTCAGGTGCTGACGACCCAGCGCGGCCCCTGAACCTCTACCGCTGAACCCATACCCATGAACCTTGCCGAACGCTACCCTCGGCCCATGCAGGACATTCTGGTGATAGGGGCGGGGCTGGCGGGCCTGACCGCCGCGCAGGTGCTGACGCGGGCGGGGCGGCGGGTGCGGGTGCTGGAGGCGGCGGAACATGTGGGCGGACGCGTGACGACGCGCGAGGTGGGCGGTTTCACGCTGGACGTGGGCTATCAGGTGCTGTTTCCCGCGTATCCGGCGGTGCGGCGGCACCTGAACCTGGAGGCACTGGATCTGGTGCCGGTGCCGCCTGCGGCCGTGGTGCGGCGGGGCGGTCGGGCTGAGGTGCTGGGGGACCCCCTGCGCGACCCCGCCAGCCTGCCGGGCACCCTGGGCAGCCGCGCCCTGACCCTGGCCGACAAGCTGCGGGTGGCGCGCCTGGCCGCCCGCCTGCGCCTCCCGCCCCCCCACACCCTGCTGGTCGGCCCCGACGAGACGACGGGGAGCTACCTGCGCCGCCAGGGCTTCAGCGAGGGCGCGCTCGACCACTTCTTCCGGCCCTTCTTCGGCGGCATCTTTTTGCGGCGTGACCTCCAGACCAGCGCGCGGCTTTTCCGGTACTACTTCCGGATGCTGCTCGACGGCGGCACGGCCCTGCCCCGCGCGGGCATGGCGGCCATTCCCGCCCAGCTCGCGCAGGGGCTGGACGTGACGACCGGGGTGCGCGTCACGCGGCTGCTGCCCCACGGCGACGTGGGGGGCCAGGGCCACCTCACCGCCGTGACCTCCGCGGGCGAGCTGGATGCCCGGCAGGTGATTGTCGCCACCGACGCCGACACGGCCGAGCGGCTGACGGGTGAGCCACTGTCACGCGGGCACCTGGGCAG
Organism: Deinococcus carri; assembly: GCF_039545055.1. Classification (NCBI taxonomy): domain Bacteria; kingdom Thermotogati; phylum Deinococcota; class Deinococci; order Deinococcales; family Deinococcaceae; genus Deinococcus; species Deinococcus carri. The sequence continues at coordinate 230,319 of NZ_BAABRP010000003.1, read as the reverse complement.
CACCGCCCTGTCCTACGCGGCCTCCCGCCCCCTGGACGAGCAGCCCCGGCTCCTGCTGAATGCCGAAGAGGGTGGCCTGGTCAACCACGCGCAGTGGGTCAGCCAGGTCATTCCGGGGCGGGCACCTGCCGGACAGCACCTCCTGACGGTGGCCGTGAACGGTGTGCCCGACCTGGACGACGGGGCGCTGGATGCCCGCGTGCGCGGGGAGCTGTCGCGCTGGTACGGGGCGGGGACAGAGGCGCTGCGGCTGCTGGCCGTGGACCGCATCCCCTTCGCGCAGTACCCGCAGCCGCCCGAGTACGCCGCGACGTTGCCCGGCCACGCCACCCGGCTGCCCGGCGTGCTGCTGGCCTCCGAGGCCACCTCCATGAGCGGTATCCAGGGCGCGATGGAAAGCGGTGAGAAGGCCGCCGCGATTCTGCTGGGCGACCTGACCGGGATGAGCCGCCCGCGCGGGGCGTGACGTACCCTGCGCCCATGACCATCCCCGTTCCTGCCACGCTCGACCATCTGGTCATCGCCGCCCGCACCCTGGACGAGGGCCGCGCGTGGCTGGAGGGCCGCCTGAATGTGCCCCTCCAGCCCGGCGGCGAACACGAACAGTTCGGCACCCACAACGCGCTGCTGTCGCTGGGGCCGGACACCTATTTGGAGGTCATCGCGGTCAATCCCCAGGCCCCCGCCCCACCGCGCCCCCGCTGGTTCGGCCTGGACACGCCCGAGGTGCGCGAGGAGCTGGAAGACGGCCCCCGCCTGATTCACTGGGTCGCGCGCGTGCCGGACCTCGCGGGCCTCGACCTCACGCCCTTCGGGGAGGCCCTGGACCTGTCACGCGGTCAGAACCGCTGGACGCTGACCGTGCCGGAGGACGGGCGGTTGCCGGGCGGCGTGGTCCCCAGTCTGATTGCCTGGCACACGCCGCCCGTGGCCACGCGCCTCCCCGACGCGGGGGTGCGTCTCGAACGCCTGACCCTGGGCACCCCCGACCCCGATGGGCTGCGGACCCTGCTGGACCACCTGAACTTCGCGGGTGAGGTGGAGGTGCGGGAAGCGCCCCAGGCCGAGCTGTCGGCCCTGCTGGTGGCACCGGACGGGCTGGTCACACTGTGAGGATGCTGAAGGCGGAAGGCAGAAGGCAGATGGCCCGAAGATGACGCTTCCCCCGCCAGACGGCACCTGGTCTGTCCGCCCTGAGGGACTGCCCGAGCGGGCCAGCGGGGGCGCGGTGGTGCTCAGGCGGGAGGGCGGGGGCTGGTGCGTCGCCGTTGTGGTGGAGCCGGGCGAATACCGCCAGCTTCCCAAGGGCGGGCTGGAACCCGGCGAGACGCATGAGGCCGCCCTGCACCGCGAACTGCGCGAGGAGGCGGGGCTGGCGCGGGTGCGGCTGGTGGCCGACCTGGGGGTGCTGGAACGGCAGAACTACGCCCGGACCCGCTGGCAGGTCACGCGCTATTTCCTGGGCCTGACGGACGAGGTGGGGGAGAGGCCGCTGGAAACGGGCTTCCGCCTGGAATGGCCCGTGCTAAAGGCCGTTCCGCCGCTGTTCTGGCCTGAACAGGCGCGGCTGGTGGAGCGTGTACGTCAGAATCTGGAACGGGGCGAGTATGGGTTGACCTGACCGCCGCGCGGTGGACGTTTGCGGTGCAGCAGCGCCGCCGCGACGAGGCCCGCCACGAAGCCGAACAGGTGCGATTCCCAGGAGATGACGGGATTGGTTGGCAGCACGCCCCACAGCGCCCCGCCGTACAGAAAGAGGGCCAGGATCGCCACTGCGATGGCCGCGGGCGTCCTTTCCCACCAGCCCACGCCGATCAGGTAGGCCAGGTAGCCGAACACCAGTTCACTGGCCCCCAGGTGGGAACTGCCCCCGCGCCCGAACAGCCACACCAGCACGCCGCCCAGCACCACGATCACCAGCGTCGCCGCCAGAAAACGCGCCACCCCGCGCAGGGCACTCATAAAGGCCAGCACCGCCAGCGGCACCGTGTTGGCGATCAGGTGTCCGAAGCCCACGTGCAGAAAGGGGGCCGTCAGCACATGCGGCAGGCTGCCCGGGTCCCGCGGCACGATGCCGTACTGGTCCAGTGCCCCCCCGAACGCGAACTGGTCGGTCAGCTCCTGCACCCACTCCCCGCCCACCAGCAGCAGGGCCAGCAGCGCCGCGAGGCCCACCGGCGAGCGCTTGCGCGGAGGCCGGGGCGGCAGGGGAGAGGGCGTCCTCATGCCCCCAGTCTGCCCCAAAAGAGAGAAGGCCAACGGGACGCTCCCCCGCTGGCCTTCTGCCCTCCGCGTTCTGCCTTCTGCCGCTTACCCGCTGACCCGCCCCCGCAGCGCCCCCTTCTCCTGAAGGTACTCGGCAATCTGCACGGCATTCAGGGCCGCGCCCTTGAGAAGCTGGTCGCCTGCCACGAACAGCTCCAGGCCGCCCTCGAAGACCAGCGAGGAACGGATGCGGCCCACCTCCACGTCGTACTTGCGGGTGGCGGTGAGGGGCATGGGGTAGAGCCGCGCCGCCGGGTCGTCGCGCACCTCCACGCCGGGGGCCTTTCTCAGCAGCTCGCGGGCCTCGTCGGGGGTGGCGGGCCGCTCCAGCTCCAGCGTGATGGCCTCGCTGTGGGTCCGCAGGGTGGGGATGCGGACCGCGGTGCAACTGATGCTCAGCGAGTCGTCGCCCAGGATCTTGCGGGTCTCCCAGACGACCTTCATCTCCTCCTTGGTGTAGCCGTTGTCCTGGAAGCTGTCGATATGCGGAATCACGTTGAAGGGGATGGGGTAGGCGAAGACCTCGGCCTGCGGCTCCCCGCCCGCCAGCTCCACCCGCGTGCCCTCCAGCAGTTCCTCGATGCCCTTCTGGCCCGCGCCGCTGGTGGCCTGGTAGGTGCTGACGATCATGCGCCTGACGCCGTAGGCACGGTGCAGGGGCGCGACCGCCACCACCGCGATCGCCGTCGTGCAGTTGGGGTTGGCGATGATGCCCCTGTGCCGCAGGGCCGCCTCGCCGTTCACCTCCGGCACAACCAGCGGCACGTCCGGCTCGTAGCGGAAGGCGCTGGAATTGTCGATCACGACCGCGCCGCCCGCGACCCAGGCCGGGGCCAACGCCTTGCTGATGGAGCCGCCCGCCGAGGCCAGAATCACGTCGGCGTCGATGGCTCCCTCGGGGGTGGCGCGCACCGTCAGTTCCTGCCCGGCAAAGGGCAGCTTCAGCCCCGCCGAACGCGGGCTGGCGTAGAGTTGCAGTTCGTCCAGTTTCAGCGTGCTGCTTTCCAGCACCCGCAAGAGTTCGTGTCCGACCGCCCCGGTGGCTCCCACAATCGCTACGCGCATCCCTGTGCCTCCCTGGCCCTGAAAAGAAAAGAGCCGCCACGCGGGGCTTCGCGGGCGGCCTGTGCATCAGCCGCCCTCACGGAGTCATGGTCGTGTGGCGGCGCATAGGGGCAAGGTACCCGGCAGGGGGCCGGGGGTCAAGGGGGCGGTTTAGATGGGGCCTCCTGCGGACAGCAGGCAGGAGGGTCAGGAGCGTCGAACGGTCAAAAAGTCTGACCGCGAACGGCCCAGAACCTCATCCATCTTTCTGCGCGGTTCGACCGTCAGACCGTTAGACGGTTTGCCACTGCTACTTCCTGCGGCGCATGAACGACAGCCAGCCCGCCCGCTCGGGCTGCCGGGCGGGGGCGAAGTCCGTGAGCCTGATTTCCGCCTCGGGGTGGGGGGCGGGTTCCCAGATCTCGCCGCTGAGGATGTGGCCGCCGAATCTTCCGGCCGCGTAGAGGGCGTGGGTGCGCTCGGCCTCCTCGCTGAGGGCGCGGGGGTCGGCCAGGGCTTCGAGCATGGCCTGAAGACTGTCGTCGTCACAGGTCCAGCAGCCCCGCGAGAAGGTGGCTTCCTGACCATAAATCCGAATCCTGACGGGCATGGCTGGCTCCCGGGCCAGACGGGCTGACCACCGCCTGGGCTTGTCCGTTGTGGTGACGCGCCCAGCATAGCGCAAGCTCCGGAGAGGGAAGCGCAAAAGGGGGCCGGCGCTACTTCGGATCGCCCAGCCGCCGCTCTTTTCCGGCCTGAAGGCGGGCGATATTGTCGCGGTGCTGCCAGGTCAGCAGGGCCGCCAGGAAGGTCACGGTGAGCAGCAGCCAGCCGGGGCGGCCCAGGGCAAACGCCACCGTCACGGCGGTGAGGGCACCCAGGATGCTGCCCGCGCTGACAAAGCGCGTGAGCCACATGCAGGTCGCGCCCACCACAAAGGCCCCGGCCCCGATCACCGGGTCAATCGCGGTGATGGTCCCGAAGCTGGTGGCGACCCCCTTGCCCCCCCGGAACCCCAGAAAGGGGCTGAAGTTGTGCCCGATCACGGCGGCCACGCCGCACAGCGCGGCCAGGGCTGGGTCGAGGCCCAGCGCCCGCCCCAGCCACACGCTCAGCGCGCCCTTGAGGATGTCGAACACGGCCACGGCCAGCGCCGGACCCTTGCCCAGCGAGCGCAGCACGTTGGTCGCGCCGCTGTTGCCGCTGCCGACCTTGCGAATGTCCACGCCGCGCGTGCGGGCCAGCCAGGCGGCAGCGGGAACCGAGCCGATCAGGTACGACACCAGCACGGCCAGGAGGGTGATCAGAATCACGGCCTGATTGTACGCATTGCGGCCGCCCGCACCGCAGGGGTGCCTGGGCACGGGGAAGGCCAGCCTGACGCTGGACCTGACCGGGACGGACCGCCTCCAAGTGCGCTGGCTGACCGCCCGGCGGCTCCCTTCCCCGTCCGGCCCAGCCCGCTCTACCGGCCCCGTCGGCCACAGGGAGGCCCTTTTCTCCCCACGCTTTCTGACCCTTGCCCTAAAGTTCCTATCAGTGATTGTCATCTGGCTCTGAGAGGGCATCGGCTAGCCTGGGGCCGTGTCTGCCGCTCCCCTGCCCCCCGATGAAGCCGCGCGCCTGGCGGCGCTGGTCCGCTACAGGGTGCTGGAGATGCCCGGTGAGGATGCCTTTGAGCGTATCACCCGCCTGACGACGCAGGTGCTGGGGGTGCCGTTCGCTGCCGTGAACCTGCTGGACGCCGAGCGGCAGTGGAGCAGGGCCTGTATCGGGGCGGAGCGCGGCGACGTGCCCCGCGCGGATTCGGTGTGTGCCTGGGCCATCCTGACGCCGGAAGTGCTGGTGGTGCCCGACGCCCGCCGGGACCCGCGTTTTGTCGCCCATCCGCTGGTGCAGTCGGGCGAGGTGGTGCTGTATGCTGGAGCGCCGCTGCTCACGCCGGACGGTCACGCTCTGGGGACCCTGTGCGTGACCGACGACCACCCGCGGCCCTTCGGGGAGGAGCAGGTCGAGACGCTGCGGCTGCTGGCGCGGCTGGTGATGGGCGAGCTGGAACTGCGGCTGCGCACCCAGGAGCTGACGCGGGCGCGCGATCAGGCCCGTGACCTGCGCGACCTGGCCGAGCTGATGAACGAGCCGCTGGAACCGCGGGACATGGCCTGCCGCGCCCTGAACCTGCTGCACGAGCGGATGCGGCTGGACTGGTCGGCCCTGCTGGACTTCACGCCGCACGGCCCGCGGGTGCTGAGTGCCCATACCAGCGACCCGGCCAGTGAGCCGGAAAGAAGCCGGGCCTTTGCCGCCACCTTCGAGGAGCGGCTCACGCTGGAGGACAGTCCGCTGGCGGCGGCGCTGTCGGGGCAGGGGCGGGTGTTTCTCGACGATTATCTGGCGCACGACCCCTGCCCCCACCTGCGGGACGCGGGGTTGCGGAGTGTCGCCTGGTTGCCCCTTCAGGTGGGCAGGCCGGGCGCGCGGCGGGACCCCCACTCGTTGCTGTTCCTGGTCCGCCTGGGCGAACCTGCTCCCTGGACCCCGGAGGAGCGCGCGCTGCTGGAGGAGGCCGCCCGCACGGTGGGCGTGGCCCTCGAACGCGCCGAACACGTGCAGATGCTCGAAAATGCGGCCCTGACCGACGCCCTGACCAGCCTGGGCAACCGCCGCGCGCTGGACGAGGCGCTGGACGAGGCCGACCGCCGCCTGGCCGGGCAGCATCTGGGCTACGTGCTGGGCGTGGTGGACCTCGACGGCATGAAGCGCGTGAACGACGAGCGCGGTCACGCCAGCGGCGACGATCTGCTGCGCGAGTTCGCCGGGCAGCTCGGGGCACCGGGACTGACCGCCTACCGCCTGGGCGGCGACGAGTACGCCCTGCTGGACCTGTGGCCCGCCGACCCCGGCGAGGCCGTGCGGGCCATGCGGGCGCGGGTGGAGGAGGCCGAGCGGCACGTGCAGGCGCTGGGCTACCCGGTGACGGCCTCGCTGGGCGTGGTGGTCGTCCCCCACGAGGCACCAGGCGCGACGGCGGCCCTGCGCGCCGCCGACGTGCGGATGTACGCCCACAAACGTGAACGCCAGGCGGTGCGCCCGTTACCCTGAGACCCATGACGGTCACGCTGCTCGATCACGTCGCCATCGCCACGCCCGACCTCGATCTGGGGTCCGCGCCGTACACCGCCCTGGGCCTGACCCCCGAGGGACCCGACGAGGAGGTCGCCGCGCAGGGCGTGCGCGTCCGCGCCTTCGTGGTGGGGGAAACCCTGATCGAACTCCTCGCCCCCATCCGGCCCGACAGCCCCATCGCCGGATTTCTGGAAAAGCGCGGGCCGGGGCTGCACCACACCGCCTACCGCGTCACCGACCTGGAGGCCGAGATGGCGCGGCTGCGGGCGTCGGGCGCGCGCTTCCTGTCGGACACCCCCTCGCCGGGCCGGGCGGGCACGCGGGTGGCCTTTTTGCATCCTAAATGGGGGGCGGGCACCCTGATGGAACTCGTGGAACATCCCGCCGGGGCACACGGGAGCGCGGGCCATTGACGCGCCTGGGCAGCAGGCCGGCCTGGTGGCTTCCCGCCCTGCTGGTCATGGCCGTCATCTGGTGGCTGAGTTCCTCGGCCGACACGCCCGGCCCGCCCCTGGTGCATCCCCTCGACTGGGCCGCGCACTTCACGGCGTACCTGACGCTGGGTTTTTGCCTGGGCCGCGCCACCGGACGCTGCGGCCTCGCGCTGGTGCTGGCCGTGTGGTTCGGCGCGCTGGACGAGGTGCATCAGGCCTTTGTGCCGGGCCGCGAGGCCGGCATCACCGACTGGTTCTTCGACCTGGCCGGGGCGTGGCTGGGGGCCTGGCTCGCCACGCGGAGGCTGCCGCAGCGGCGCGGGGAGGAGGCAGCCGGGGTGGAGGCGGCGCGGTAGTGGAGTGATACGAGATTAAAATGAGTCCTTGCATCCGGGAGACGTGCAAGCTGCCCGGTCGCCCCCTCTCCCCAGCCCTCTGCTCCGCAGCTCTACGAGTCACCCGCAGGGGGAGAGGGGGTAGGCAAGCCATCTTGATGTCGGCGAATCAACTTAATCCCGTATGAGGTACAGGCGCTTCTTTTTCCTCTCATCCCTCTGGTCCGCCTCCAACCCGCTCCTTGTCGCAGTTCTGTCAGAGCCGCGCCGCTAGGCTGGCCCCATGACGCGCCACGCGGCCTCTGCCCCGGTTCATGCCGCTTCCAGCGCGGGGGCGGTGCAGCGTGCCCTGGCGCAGCTCGACCGGGTGATTCTGGGCAAGCCAGTGCAGGTGCGGCTGGCGGTGGCTTGCCTGCTGGCGCGGGGGCACCTGCTGATCGAGGACCAGCCGGGGGTGGGCAAGACCACGCTGGCGCACGCGCTGGCCCGCACGCTGGGCCTGGGCTTTCGCCGGGTGCAGTTCACCAGCGACCTGCTGCCCGCCGACCTGCTGGGCATCAGCATCTGGGACGCGGGTGAGGGGCAGTTTCGCTACCACCCCGGCCCCATCTTCTCCGAGGTGCTGCTGGCCGACGAGATCAACCGCGCCACGCCCAAGACCCAGGGGGCGCTGCTGGAGGCGATGGAGGAACGCACGGTCAGCGAGGGCGGCGTGACCCGGCCCCTCCCCGACCCCTTTTTCGTGATCGCCACCCAGAACCCGGCCGCGTTCGTGGGCACGTCGCCGCTGCCCGAGGCCCAACTCGACCGCTTCCTGCTGACCGTCACGCTGGGCTACCCCGACCCCCGCGCCGAGCGGACGCTGCTGGAAACGGGGGGCCGCACCCAGGCGGTGCGCGACCTGCCCGCCGTGCTGGATGCCCCGCTGTTGCTGGCCGCCCAGCGCGAGGTGGACGCCGTTCACGCCGCCCCCGCCCTGCTGGACTACCTGCAACTGCTGGCCCGCGCCACCCGCGAGCATTCGGCGCTGGCCGCGGGCCTGAGTCCCCGCGCGCTGCTGGCGCTGCTGGCCGCAGGGCGGGCCTGGGCCTTTCTGGAGGGCCGCCCGATGGTGCTGCCGGAGGATGTCCAGGCCGTGTTTCCCGCGCTGGCCGCCCACCGCCTGCCCACCCGCGACCCGGCCGCCCCCGTGGGGGACGTGCTGGCGCGGATTCTGGCCGAGACGCCGATTCCGTAGGGCGGTGGGTCTTGAGCCGTGACCCGGACAGGGGAGGCGTTCCGGCCCCCACGACGGCCAGCCTGCGACCCACGCGGCTGGGGCTGGCCTTTCTGGGCCTGATTGTGGTCACGCTGGTGGGCTGCATCAACTACGCGCTGAGCCTGGGCTACGCCGTGACCTTTCTGCTGGGGGGCGTGTGGGTCGCGGCCGCCGCGCACGCGACCCGTGGGGGGCGGGCGGTCCGGGCCACGCTGGAAGCCCCCCCGGAGGCGGTCGCGGGCACTCCGGCGGCCTTCGTGGCGCGGGTGACCAGCGGCGGGGCGGCCCTGAGCGCCGTGGTGCGGGCTGGGGTGGGGCTGGTGCGGCGGGGGGTTGCCGTGCGCGTTCCGGCGGGGCAGACCGTGACCGTCACGCTGCCGGTGCCCGCGCCGGTGCGGGGAAGGCTCACGCTGGTGCGGCCCCTCGTGGCGGTGTTCGACCCGCTGGGCCTCTGGGAGGTGGTGCGGGCGCTGCCGGTGCCGGAACCGCTGACCGTCTTTCCGGCCCCCGAGGTCGCCCCGCCCCCCCCGCCCCCCCGCCGCCTGCCGCTGGCCGGGGAGGGCACGGGCCGCACCCGCGGCGACGAGGAGTTCAGTGGCCTGCGCGCCTACGTGCCGGGCGACTCGCCCCGGCAGGTGTCGTGGCGGCACGCGGCCCGCACCGGCACCCTGCTCACCCGCGAGACGGACGCCCCCGCCGGAACGGTGCTGGCGCTGGACTGGGCCGACACCGCGGGCCTGAAGGACCCCGAGGCGCGGCTCTCCCGCCTGGCCGCCTGGGTGGGCCAGGCGCGGCGCAGCGGCACCCCCTTCGCGCTGACCCTGCCCGGCGTGACGCTTCCGGTGGGTGGGGGAGAGGGCCACGCGCGGCGGGCGCTCGCGGCGCTGGCGGGGTATCCGCCGTTGCCTGCTGCACCGATGGAAACGCGCAAAAAGGCCCCGCCCGCCCTGTTGCCCGGTGCCCCGTTGCGCTTCACGCTGCTGGCGCTGGCGGTCGCGCTGGCTCCGGGGGCGCTGCGGCAGCCCGTCTGGGTCACGTTGCTGGTGGCGGGGGTGCTGGGGTACACCGCCCTGCGGACGCGGCGGCCTCTGCCCGCGCCGCCCACCGTGCTTCTGGGGGTCGTGGCGGGCCTGGGCGTGGCGCTGCTCTACGCCCGCTACGGCACCCTGCTGGGGCGCGACGCGGGCACGGCGCTGCTGGCCCTGCTGGTGGCGCTCAAGGCCGCCGAGACGCGCACCCGCCGGGACGCGCGGTTGCTGGCGCTGCTGGGCGTGTTCGTGGTTCTCACGCATTTCTTTTTCGGGCAGGGACCGCTGGTGGCCGCCCACGCGGGGCTTGGCGTGCTGCTGCTGCTGGCCGCGCTGGGGGTCTGGGCCACGCCGGGAAACGCGGACAGGGAAGCGCCCCGGCAGGCCTGGCGTGCGGCGGCCACGCTGGCCCTTCAGGCGGTGCCGCTCGCCGCGCTGCTGTTCGTGCTGTTTCCCCGCCCCGAGGGGCCGCTGTGGCAGCTCCCGGTGCAGGACGCCGCCCGCACCGGCTTGGCCGACCAGGTCAGCGTGGGTGACTTCGCCAGCCTGGCCCAGAGTCAGGCCGTCGCGTTCCGGGCCGATTTCGCGGGTGCCCTCCCGCCCCCCGCCGAACGCTACTGGCGCGGCCCGGTCTACGAGGCCTATGACGGCCTGCGCTGGACCCAGGTGCGGGTGCGCGGCCCGGCCCCCAGCGTGGAGGTGTTCGGCCCCACTCTGGCCTACACCCTCACCCTGGAGCCGAACGGCAAGCCGTGGCTGCTGGCGCTCGACACGCCCACCACCCTGCCACCGGGGGCCTTTCTGACGGGCGCGTTTCAGGCCGTCACCTTCCGGCCCCCCACCAGCCGCACCCGGTACGCCTTCCAGAGCCGCCCCGCCCGGCTGGGCCTGCGCGAGAGCAGCGACCGCCTGAACTTCGACCTGGCCCTGCCCGCGGGCGAGAGTCCGCGGGCGCTGGAACTGGCCGCCAACTGGCGTGGTCTGCCGCCGGGGGCACGGGTGGAGGCGGCGCTGGCCTTCCTGCGGAACGGGAACTTCTCCTACACCCTCACGCCGCCCACGCTGCCGGAGCGCGACCGGATCGACGCCTTCCTGTTCGGCACGCGGCGGGGCTTTTGCGAGCATTACGCCTCCGCCTTCGCGTTCCTGATGCGGGCAGCGGGTGTGCCGGCGCGCATCGTGGGGGGCTACCTGGGTGGCGAGGTGAATCCGGGCGGCGGTTACCTGATCGTGCGCCAGCAGGATGCTCACACCTGGACCGAGGTCTGGTTGCCCGGCCAGGGCTGGGTGCGGGTGGACCCCACCGCGAGCGTCGCCCCCGCCCGCGTGAGTGCGGGTCTGCCCACCGCCCTCACCCGGCCTGCCGCATCCGCGCCGCTGCCGGCCACGCCGCTGCACCGGGCGGCTCTGCGCCTGGACTCCCTTCAGAACCGCTGGAACACCTGGGTCGCCGGCTACGACGGTTCGCAGCAGCGTGCCCTGCTGACGCGGGTGGGGGTGGGCCGGGTGGGTGGTCCGCTGTATCTCGCGGTTGGTGGGGTGCTGCTGCTGCTGGCGCTGGTGCCCGCCCTGCTGGTGTCCCGGCAGCCCCGGCCCGCGGACCCGGCCGCCCGGTTGCTGGACGACCTCACTCGCCGGCTGCGTCTGCCTCGCGCTCCCGGTGAGGCTGCCGCTGCCTATGGCGTGCGTGCGGGCCAACGATATCCAGCTCAGGCGGCGGCCATCGCGGAGGCGGTGCGGGCCTATCAGGTTGCGCGTTACGGTTCTCAGGGGGACGCGGAGGCGCTGCGGGCACTGCGGGCGGCGGTTCGGCGGGTGAGGCGGTAGCGGCTCTCTTGTGAGGTGGGGGGGTTTTTTGGGGCAGGGCATCTTGTAGCGAGCTTCCCCCCGCCCCCCCAGCCCCCCTACCCCCCACCGGGGGGCAGGGGGGAGCTTTTCGCTGCGCTCGGCAAGGGGGTTCCTGGCGTTGGAAGGCTTGCCAGGCTTCGCCCCGGTTTCCCCCTCCACGCCATGCCCGGCCCACCTGGCGGCCTCGGGCCTGGCGGCCCGAACGGCTCGTCTTCCAGGCCTGCCCGCTTGAGGGGTGGGACCTGGGCAGCCGCTCCAAAGTTTGAAAAGACTGGGGAGGCGGGAGCTTTGGCTTTGGAGGTATCGTAGACGGGAAAGGCGTGTGGGGGCGCTTTTAGCTCCTCCCCCTTGCGGGGGAAGTTGGGACTCGTAGAGCTGCTTGCAGAGGGGGGAGGACGGCGCAGCCGTCCCGGTGCCCTTCAACGCAGACAACACCCTTCCAGCCTTCGCTACAGCATCAAGAGAGACTTATCGGCAGCACTCAGCCCCTTGCGGGGAACTCGGAGAGCTGCTTGCAGCGGGTCGGGGAGGGCGGGGGCAGGCCTCGCGCGCCGTTCATCCCCGTGCTGGCGGCTGGCCGCTGGCAGCTTGCTACCCGCTTCCCACTTCCCGCTCGCCCAGCAGGGCGGCGCGCTCCTCTGGCGTCAGGGCGGCCATCACGCGGCGCAGGACCACATCAACGGCCTGGTCGGCGCTCTCGTCGAGGGTCAGGCCGTCGAGGAGGGGCACGTCCTCGCGGGCGGCGAGTTCCTCCAGGTAGTCCTGCATGATGCGAATCTCGCGGAAATAGCGCATGTAGCGGTGCAGGGGGCGGCTGGCGGCGGTTTCCACGTCGCGCGCCTCGAAGTGGCGGCGGTGTTCGGCCTCGTCGGGGAGGGTCACGAGCAGCGGCACGACCAGCGCCCCCGCGTAGTCGCCGGCCCGCAGGTAGCCGGGCACCAGGTGGACGCCCTCCAGCACCAGGCTGGTGCCCTCCTCGATGGAGCGGCGCACCACCGCCCCCACGCCCACGCTGACCTGCTGCACCTGGTCGCGGAAGCCCGCCAGCAGTTCGGCGCGGGTGGGATGTTCCGGGCGGCTCTCGCCGGGCGGCAGCAGCGCCTCCCAGGCGTTGAAGGTGCTGGCGTGCAGGCCGGGCACCAGTTCGGGTGACACCATCGCCCGCATCACCTGCCGGATGGCGTCGGTGCCCACCACCCGCGTGATGCCCAGGCGGTAGGCGACCTCGGCGGCCAGGTAGCTCTTGCCGGTGCCGCTCACGCCGCCCAGCAGCACGACCAGGGGCCGGGGCGGGCGGCGAATCACGCGCAGCAGGCGGTAGCGCGCGCTGATGTCGGGGCCGACCTCGTCGCGCAGCAGGGCCTCCACCTTCTCGCGGATGGCCTGGCGGGTCACCAGGCGGTCCTCGCTGCCGCGCAGGTCACGCTGGGTCACGCGGGCCACCTTGCGGGCCACGTCGGGCGCGACCCCGGCGGCCAGCAGCGACTGCACCAGCAGCCCCTTGCTGAAGGGCACCGGTGCCCCACCCGCCGCGCTGACCACCCCCAGCCGCCCCCGGTTGCGTTGCAGGAAGCGGTAGGTCAGGCGCAGGTGTTCGCCGTACCGCTCGGCCAGCGTCTGCTCGGTCAGGGCGTCGAGGTCGCGCACGCTGATCTCGCGCAGGCCCGCTTGCCGCATCCGCACATCTACCGTGCTCGCCGTGCCGTAGGCGTCACGCGGCGACAGGCCGGTGTCTTCCAGCGTGCGGGCCAGCACGCCCCGGCTGAAGGGCAGGTTGCCCTTCTTGGCCGTCACCGGAATGTCCACGAAGGCGGGGGTCTGGCGGGCGGCGGCCCCGGCTATCTCGTTCCCGGCGACGTTCCGCGCCACCTCCACCATCAGCGCCTGAAGCTCGTCGGGGCTGACCGGTGAGCGCCGCGCGTTCCGGAGCTGCTGCTCCACCCGGCGCGCGATGGCCGCCGCCACCGGGCCACTCGCGCCCGCATTCACCAGCGACTCGACCACCAGCCCCCGGCTGAAGGGCCAGTGGTGCTTCGGCGTGCCGACCGTGAGTTCAGGCTGCGTCATGGGCGGGCGGGAGCCGTCAGGGCGTGCGGACGGGCGGGTCGTCGCGGCGCAGGGCACCTTCGAGCAGCAGGTTCAGCGCCAGGCGCGTCTCCTCCTGCAAGGTGCGGTCGGTGCCGTAGGCACTCCAGCGCAGCGCGACCATCAGGTACGTGTCGGCGATCAGGTTGCTGATGCGCTGAAGGCTCAGGTCGCCCCGAATCTGCCCGGCCTGGTGCAGCGGTTTCAGAATCAGCTCGATCACCTTGCTGAGCGGCAGGGCCTGGTAGGCGGTGCGGGCGCGCTCGGGGTCGGGGTTCATCACCTCGTAGGCCAGCGGCGGGAAGAGGTCGCGTTCGCGGCCATTTTCCTCGGCCAGCTCGTCCCAGACCTCGTACAGCACGGTCAGCGGCGGCACGCCCTCTTGCAGGCGGGCCTCGGCCTTGTCGCGCAGGCGGTCCATCACCTCGCTGCCGTAGTCGAGCAGCACCGCTTCCTTGTAGGGGTAGTAGTTGAAGAAGGTGCCGCGCGAGACGTTGCTGGCCCGCGCGATGTCGGTGGCGGTGGTCGCCTGAAAGCCGCCGCGTTTAAAGAGGTCGAGCGCCACGCTGTAGATGCGGGCGCGGCGACGTTCCTTCTGGCGTTCCCGGAGCGACGACGAATCCATGTTCCCCCAGATATAGCGCCTGGAGTCCAAAATTGCACCCCGTCAAAAGTGAGAGGGGGTCAAGAGCGGGAGGGGCGCGGGTGGCCGGCCAAGCGTCAACGTCGGGTTAGGCCGGCGGTCATCCCGGCTCCCCCCGTCCTCCCCGATGCTGGGGCATGAAACCCATCCATCCCCGGATCCACGGCGTGATCGACTACGCCGCCTGTGCGGCGATGCTGGCCGCTCCCTCGCTGCTGCACCTGAAGGGAAGTGCCCGGACCGCTTCATATGTCTTCGCGGCCTCGTATCTGGGTGTGAGCGCCCTGACCGACTACCCCCTGAGCCTCCGGCGGCTGATTCCCTTCCCGGTCCACGGCCAGATTGAACTTGCCAGCGTGCCCACGCTGCTGCTGGTGGCCGCCCTCCAGAAAGGCACCCGCGAGCGGGCCTACTTTGCGGCGCTCGCGGGCACGGTGCTGACGGTCTACAGCCTGACCGACTGGCAGGCGAACCCCGACTCCTGACGCCCCCTGCCGGACTGGTCGCTGGAAGCTGGCGACTGGCCGCCCCTCAGGGTTCGAAGCTGTCCTGAAAGGCGTAGCGGTCGCCGCGGACCCAGTAGTTCGCGTAGGCCACCCGCCGCGCGCCGCTGTAGGTGGTGCGGCGCAGCAGGAAGGAGGCGGTGCCCAGGGGCACGCGCAGCAGGTCGGCTTCCTCCTGGCGCAGGTTGACGGCCTCCAGGTTCTGCTCGACGCGCGTCAGCGGCACGCCCAGGCTGACCATCACCTCGTGGATGCTTTCCAGGCTCAGGTTGTGGTCGAGCAGCGCGGGCGCGATGGCGGTGCTGACATAGCGTTTCTCGATGACCAGGGCCTCCTCACCCGCCATCCGCAGGCGGTGGATAAAGGTCACGGGGTCACCGGGCTGAAGCTGAAGCACGTGGGCGATCTCGGGCGTCGCCTCGATCTGCATGGCGCGCAGCACCGTCGTGCGGTGGTCGGGGTGCCGCGCCCATTCCTTGAAGGGCCGCACCCGGAAGGTGCCCTGGCGAAAGCGTTTGCCGGTGGGAAAGGTCCCGGCCCCCTGCACCCGGTACACGTAGCCCTCGCGTTCCAGCTCGTCGATGGCCCGCCGGGCGGTCATGCGGGAAACCTCGAATTCGCGTGCCAGTTGCGGTTCGCTGGGCAGGGGCAGGCCTTCGGGGTAGTGGCCTCCCAGCAGGCGGTCTTTCAGAGTCGTCTTGATCAGCGGGTACTTCGCCATGCGTGCCTCCGGACCCCCCAAGGGCGCGGGGGCCTTTGGACGCCCATCTTAGGGTTTGTGTCCGGGGTACACAAGGTGGCCCCTGCTGTTACCTGTCCTGAGACAACAAGACAGCCCCCGGAGCCGGTGCTCCGGTCGGTGTCCTGCGCTGCGCCCTAGGACAGCGCTCCGTTGCGTTGCCGCATGTCTCAGGCGACCACTCCACTGCGCGCCGCCCTTTTTGCGTGACTCGCTTCGCTCGGAAAGGTTGCCAAAAGGCGGCAACCTTTCTGCGCCCCGCCCTAACCCCCGATGTGCGACATCTCGACCTTGTGCTCCCGCGTTACCTCGCCGCGTTCCTCGCTGTAGCGGTCGCGCCGCTGGCTCCAGACCCCCGCGATCAGGTCGCGCAACTCGGCATCGCTGGCCCCGGCGCGCAGGGGGGCGCGCAGGTCGGTGCCGGTTCCCGCGAACAGGCAGGTGTACAGCACGCCCACCGCCGAGAGCCGCGCCCGCGAGCAGTCGCCGCAGAAAGGCGCGGTGACGCTGCTGATCAGGCCGACCTCGTGGCCCTCCGCGTCCGTGTGGCGGGCGGCCACCTCGCCCCGGTAGTTGGGGTTCACCGGCCGGAACTCGGCCCCCGTGCCGTCCGCCCCTTCCCCAGCGGCACTGAGGCGGGCCAGCACCTCGCGCGAGGGCACCACCGAATCCATGTTCCAGCCGTTGTGGTTGCCCACGTCCATGAACTCGATGAAGCGCACCACCGCCTGTTCGCGCAGCGCCAGCCATAGCTCGCGCAGGCCCGCGTCGTTCACGCCACGCTGCACCACCGTGTTCACCTTCACACCCAGCCCGGCCCGCAACGCCGCCTCAATACCGTCCAGCACCCGCTGGGGGTGGACGTTCAGGCCGTTCATCCGCCCGAACACCTCCGGATCGAGACTGTCGAGGCTGACCGTTACGCGGTTTAACCCGGCCGCCTTGAGGTCCGGCGCGAGGCGGGGCAGCAGCAGGCCGTTGGTGGTCAGGGCGATGTCCTCCACGCCTTTCAGGCGGGCCAGAGCCGCGATCAGGTCCGGCAGGTCACGCCGCAGCAGCGGCTCGCCCCCGGTGATCCGCAGTTTGCGCACGCCCAGGGCCACAAAGGTGCGGGCCAGGCGCTCGATCTCCTCGAAGGTCAGCAGTTCGGCGCGGGGCAAGAAGGCGTGGTCGGGGCCGAACACGTCGGCCGGCATGCAGTACGTGCAGCGCAGGTTGCAGCGGTCGGTCACGCTGATACGCAGGTCACGCAGGGGACGGCCCAGCCGGTCGAGAAGCACCTCCCTACCATACCCGCGCCGCGCCGCCGCGTTGGCGAACTGATACAGATTCCGTCCCCCTGTCTCTGCCGTGGAGGAGCCAGGAACACAAATGTTGAACCGAGTGTATTGATTTCACGTTAAGGGACTCCTACTCTGGAAAAGACCACATCACAACCAGGTCGTCGTAGGAGCAGCCCCGTCCGGCAGACCGTCATCGCCCTTTCGTGCACCCTGGATCAGGAGGCCCGCATGACCGTATCCCGTGTTCAGTCAGGCTCCCCCCCGCGCGGCAACGCGGCCTATCAGCAGCTGGTGGCCGAGCGCAACCGCTTTACCCTGATCATGTCGGTCACGTTTCTGGTGCTGTACTTCCTGCTGCCGATCATGGCGGGGTACAACAAGCCGCTGATGGCGACCAAGGTGTTCGGCAACGTGACCTTCGGGTACGTGTTTGCCTTCGCCGAGTTCGCCATGGGCTGGATCATGGCCGCCATCTACGTGGTGCGGGCGCGGCAGTTCGACCGGCTGGCGCGGGAGGCGCAGCTATGACCTTCCTGCTCGCGGCCCTCATCGTGGCGATCACGCTGGGCATCACCTTCTGGGCCAGCAAACGCAACACCAGCGCCAGCGACTTCTACGTGGCGGGCGGACGCATCAGCGCCACCCAGAACGGCATCGCCATCGCCGGGGACTACATGAGCGCGGCGTCCTTCCTGGGCATCACGGGTCTGATCGCCCTGAACGGCTACGACGGCTTCATGTACTCGGTGGGGTGGTTTATCGCCTACCTGACGGTGCTGTTCATCGTGGCTGAGCCGCTTAGGAACCTGGGCAAGTACACGCTGGCCGACATGCTGGTCTATCGCCTGCGTGACCCCCGCGTGCGAACCTACGCGGCGATCAGCACCATCGTCGTGAGCGCCTTTTACATGATCGCGCAGGTCGTGGGGGCCGGGTCGCTGATCAGTCTGCTGTCGGGCGGCGTCCTGAAAGCCAGCGTGGCGATTCCGCTCGTCGGCGTGCTGATGATCATCTACGTGGTGGTGGGCGGCATGCTCGCCACGACCTGGGTGCAGATCGTGAAGGCCGCGCTCCTGATGTTCGCCACCGTCGTAATGACCGTGCTGATCCTGAACCGCTTCGGCTGGAGCTTCTCCAACCTGCTGGGGGCCGCCGAGGCAAAAAACGGCGCGGACTTCCTGGGCGCGGGTCTGAAGTACAAGAACCCCATCGACCTGATCTCGCTCAGCCTGGCGCTGGTGCTGGGCACGGCGGGCCTGCCGCACATCCTGATGCGCTTCTACACCGTGCCCACCGCGCAGGACGCCCGCAAGAGCGTGGTGTGGGCGATGGTGCTGATCGGGGCCTTTTACGTGATGACCGCCTTCATGGGCAACGCCGCCAACGTGCTGGTCGGCAAGGGCGCGATCACCGAGGCGAACGCGGCGGGCAACATGGCCGCGCCGCTGCTGGCGCAGGCCCTCTTCGGTGGGGCGGGCACACTGGGCGGCGAGTTCGGCCTGGCGTTCGTGACCGCCGTGGCCTTCGCCACCATCCTCGCGGTGGTCGCGGGCCTGACCATCGCGGCCAGCACGTCCTTTACCCACGACATCTACAACGGCGTCATCAAGCACGGCCAGGCGGGCGAGGCCGAGCAGTTCCGGGTCGCGCGGCTCGCCACCGTCGCCGTGGGCATCATCGCTATCCTGCTGGGGCTGCTGGCACAGTCGCAGAACGTGGCGTTCCTGGTCGCGCTGGCCTTTGCCATCGCCGCCAGCGCCAACCTGCCGGTCATTCTGTTCACGCTGTTCTGGCGCAGGTTCAACGCGACCGGGGCCATCTGGGGCATCGTGGGCGGCATCCTGACCTGCCTGGCGCTGATCGCCGTCAGCCCCAACATCATGGGCATCGACCCGCCCGAGAAGACCACCGGCCGCCACCCCATCCAGGCCGCGCCGCTGTTCGGGCTGGAAAACCCCGGCATCATCTCCATTCCCGCCGGGTTCCTGTTCGCCGCCCTGGGCACGATGGTGGGGGCCTCCCGCCGCAACGAGGGCGCGGAGCAGGCCTTCGAGGAGATGCAGTTCCGCGCCTACACGGGGGCTGGGACGGACGGGACGGTCGCGGCGCACGACTGAGGAGCGGCCAGCCGCCAGCTTTCCGCCGCCAGCCTGCGCAGCCCCCGGCCCCGTGCCGGGGGTTGTGTTCTCGCGGTGGCCTGGACCTGGTTCAGTCTCCCCGCCGTCACGACAGGCGCACCGCCCCTTTTCCCGGCGCTAGAGTAGATGGCAACCACAACCCGGCCACCGTCCCAGACGCGCCTTTCCAGCGTTCTCCCCCCCATCCGGAGGTGTTTCATGTCCGACCACGCCGCGCCCGACCATATCGACAACATGCTGCACGAGAGCCGCGTGATTGCCCCCAGCGAGGAGTTCGCGGCGCAGGCACGCATCACGCGCGAGCAGTACGAGGAGATGTACCGCCGCAGCCTCGACGACCCCGAGGGCTTCTGGGGCGACGTGGCGGGCGAACTGACCTGGATGAAGCCCTGGGAGCGGGTGCTCGACTGGCAGGAACCCCATGCCCAGTGGTTCGTGGGCGGCGAGACGAACATCGCCTACAACGCGCTCGACCGCAACGTGGAACGCGGCCTGGGGGGCAAGACGGCCATCATCTGGGAGGGCGAGGACGGTGAGGTCCGCACCTACACCTACGCGGAGCTGCTGCGCGAGGTCAACAGGGCGGCGAACGCCCTGACGGCTCTGGGCGTGCAACAGGGCGACCGCGTGACCCTCTACCTGCCGCTGATTCCCGAGGCGGCCATCGCCATGCTGGCCTGCGCCCGCATCGGGGCGGTGCATAGCGTGGTGTTCGGCGGCTTTTCCGTCAGTGCCCTGGCCGACCGCATCAACAACGCGCAGAGCAGGCTGCTGATCACCGCCGACGCGGGGCAGCGGCGCGGGGGACTGGTGAACCTCAAGGCCAACGCCGACGAGGCCGCCGCCCTGGCCCCCGGTCTGGAAAGGGTGCTGGTGGTGAACCGCGCGAACACCCACCCGCCCATGCAGCCGGGCCGCGACCTGTGGTGGCACGAGGCGCTGGCTGCCGCGAGCGACGAGCATGAGGCCGTACCGGTGGACAGTGAGCATCCCCTCTTCCTGCTGTACACGTCGGGCAGCACCGGTCAGCCCAAGGGCGTGCAGCACACGACGGGCGGCTACATGGTGGGCACCTACCTCACCACGGGGACCGTCTTCGACCTGCGTGAGGACGACATCTACTGGTGCACTGCCGACGTGGGTTGGGTCACGGGCCACAGCTACAGCGTGTATGGCCCCCTGCTCAACGGCGCGACGGTTCTGATGTACGAGGGCGCGCCCAACCACCCCGACTGGGGCCGTTTCTGGGACCTGATCCAGAAGCACCACGTGACCATCCTGTACACCGCGCCGACCGCCATCCGCTCCTTCATGCGCCAGGGCGATGCCCTGCCCGCGCGCTACGACCTGAGCAGCCTGCGCCTGCTGGGGTCGGTGGGCGAACCCATCAACCCCGAAGCGTGGATGTGGTACGCCCGCGTCATCGGCGGGGGGCGCTGCCCGGTGGTGGACACCTGGTGGCAGACCGAGACGGGCAGCATCATGCTGACCACCCTGCCCGGCGCGCACCCCAGCAAGCCCGGCAGCGCGGGCCTGCCGATGTTCGGCGTCGAACCCGCCATCATGACCCGCGAGGGCGAGGAACTTGGCCCCGACGAGGGCGGACTGCTGGTAATCAAGCGGCCCTGGCCCGCCATGCTCCGCACGGTGTACGGCGACGACGAACGCTACCGCAAGACCTACTGGGGCGAGATTCCCCACGTCTACTTTGCCGGGGACGGTGCCCGCCGCGACGCCGACGGCTACGTGACGGTGGTGGGCCGCGTGGACGACGTGCTGAACGTCTCCGGCCACCGCCTGGGCACGATGGAGATCGAGTCGGCCCTGGTCGCCCATCCCGCTATCGCGGAGGCCGCCGTCGTGGGCCGCCCCGACGAGGTGAAGGGCGAGAGCGTGGTCGCCTTCGTCCTCCCGCAAAGTGGCGCAGAGGTGGACCCGCAGGACCTCCGCGCCCACGTCAGCCGGGAAATCGGCGCGCTGGCCCGCCCCGACGCCATCATCGTCGCGGACGCACTGCCCAAGACCCGCAGCGGCAAGATCATGCGCCGCTTCCTGCGCCAGATTGCCGCCGGAAAGGAGATTCAGGGCGACACCAGCACGCTGGAAGACCCGGCGGTGCTGGAGCGGCTGGCGGCGACGGAGGCGGTGTGAGGGGGAGGGGTTAGGCGTTAGGTTTTAGGGGTCAGGGGAGAGGGGGCGTCGGCTGGGGCGGTTCCTCTTTCGCTGGCCCGTCAGGGTGCGAGGAGCTGTTCTGGCTCCTGCACGGGCACTCCGGCCAGCCGCCGCACGGCCTCTGCCAGCACCTCGGGCGGCTGCACCAGCGCAAAGCGCACGAAGCCCTCGCCCCGTTCCCCGAAGGCGCGGCCCGGACTGAGAGCCACCCCGGTCGTCTCGGCGGCGCGGACGGCGTAGGCCACACTGTTCGTCAGGCCGGGCACCCTGGCCCAGACATACATGCTGGCCTGCGGGAGCGCCGCCTCCCAGCCCAGGGCATGCAGGGCGGGCACCAGGGCGTCGCGCCGCTGCTGGAAGACCTGCGCCCCCGCCCGGCCCACCTCGTCCGGCAGGCCCAGCGCCACGGCGGCCGCCTGCTGAATGCCCAGGTACGGGTGAAAGTCCACCGCGCCCTTCACGCGGGCCAGGGCCGCCAGCGCCTGCCGGTCCCCCGCCGCGAAGCCCACCCGGAACCCGCCCATGTGGTGCGTCTTGGAGAGCGAATGCAGTTCCACCACGCCCTCCAGCCCCGCTTCCAGCGCACTCGGTGCCCGGTATCCCCCGAAGGTCAGCTCGGCGTAGGGGTGGTCGTGAATCAGCAGCGTGCCCCGCGCGCGGCACCACGCGGCGGCCCCCGGGAAAAAGGCGGCGTCGGCCACCGCCGAGGTCGGGTTGTTGGGGTAATTGAGCAGCAGGGCGCGGGGTTTCAGGTCCTGAGGCACTGCACCCAGGTCGGGCAGAAAGCCGCGCTCGGCCAGCAGCGGCAGCGTGACCACCTGGAGGCCCGCGACGGCTGCCGTCCCCAGGTAGGGCGGATAGCAGGGGTCGGGCAGCAGCAGCGTGTCGCCCGGATCGGTCACGGCCAGCAGCAGATGTGCCAGGCCCTCCTGCGCGCCAATCAGCGGCAGCACCTCGGCATCGGCGTCCACCCCCACGCCGAAACGCCGGTGCAGATACGCAGCCGCTGCCTCCCGCAGCGGGCGCGTGTCGCTGAAGAGGGGATAGCGGTAGGTGCCGGGGTCGCGGGTGGCGGCCCGCAGCGCCTCCAGGGCCGCATCTGGTGGGGTCTGGTCACTCGAACCGATGCTCAGGTCCACGATGCTCAGGCCCCTGGACCGCGCCCTTTCCTTGGCCGCGTCCATCAGCGCGAAGACACTGCCTGGCACCCGGCTTGCCCGTGTTGAAGCCCACATGGAGGCAGCCTACAGGACCGGACCAGGCTAACGGCGGGCGACGCGGGCAGTGGGAGGCCCCTGCTGTTCCCCGTGCTCAGTGGAAAAGTTTGCTTTCAAGCCAACCTGGTGCTCAAAGAGCTTTCCAGTCTGATGGAAATCTGACGACTTCTTGCCCCAGAACATTTAGCTGGGTTTAATCTTTCACTTTCTAAGCCCTGAGTGTGCCAAATGAGGTAAGGTTGCTGCATATCACCTGATGCTCATCAGATGCTTAGGAGGAACGTATGAAAAAGGCCCTGATTACCGGAATGTTGCTGCTTAGCTCGGGCGCTCTGGCGGGGGGCGGCGCACCCGCGCCTGTTCCCGCCCCCGCACCCGCCCCGGCTGCCCAGCCCACGCCCGCCCCGGTCATGCCCCGCGTGATGCCGGTAACGACTGCGCCGATGGCCGTCTGCACGCCGGGCACCTGGGCCAAGGCGGCCATTGATCTGGTGACCCAGCGCGGCTACTTCATCGGCTACCCCGACGGCACCTTCAACTGGTGCAGCCCGATCACCCGGCAGGAAGTGGCGCAGGTGCTCGCGCGCGTGATCAGCCAGCTTCCCAGCGGGCAGACCACCTTCAACCCCGCTGAGCTGGACACCCTCCGCCAGGGCCTGCAAGACGCCCTGAGCGGTCTGGAAGAGCTGCGCGCGCAGGTCGCGGCCCAGCAGCAGGCGATCACCGCCCTCCAGTCGCAGATTGCTGAGCTGAACACGGCCCTGCAAGCCCTCCCGGCGGGCACTGCTGGGGCAGCCGGGGCTGCCGGGGCACAGGGTCCCCAGGGCGAGGTCGGTCCGCAGGGACCGGCCGGTCCGGCGGGGCCTGCCGGGGCGCAGGGTGCCCAGGGACCGGCGGGACCCCAGGGGCCGCAGGGCGAGCGGGGTGAACGGGGCGAGAAGGGTGACTCCTATGTGCCCCCGGTGGCTCCCTTCCGCTACGGGAACTACATCGGCGCGGCCTACTACGGCATTCTGCAAAACAACGTCGGCTCGATGGCCCGCGTCATGGTCGGCAACGACGCGCTGATCGGCGGCTTCGGGGTGCGTGTGACGGGCGACATCAAGGTCACGGGCAGCACGCCCGGCAACAGCATCAGCGGGATCGCCACCTACCGCGCCACCATGGGCCGGGCCGACGGCATCCTCGGTGCGGGCGGCGGCTACAACTTCGACATCAAGAGCACCTTCAGCGAGCTGCTCGTGGGCGTCGATTACCGCCTGACCGACCGCTTCGCCGTCTTCAGCGAGGCGCGCCAGCACTACTACTTCAACGGCAGCGGCCTGAGCATCAGCTCCATCGTGGCGGGCATCAAGTTCCGCTTCTGAGTCAAGCCGGCGGCTTCCGTGGCCGCGTGGAGGAGAGGA
The DNA here is from genome assembly GCF_039545055.1 of Deinococcus carri. Taxonomy (NCBI): domain Bacteria; kingdom Thermotogati; phylum Deinococcota; class Deinococci; order Deinococcales; family Deinococcaceae; genus Deinococcus; species Deinococcus carri. The sequence continues at coordinate 206,795 of NZ_BAABRP010000003.1, read as the reverse complement.
TGTCGGTCCTCTCCTCCTTTTCTTTTTTCTGAACGGCCCTGGGGAAGGCGGGGCATGGGGTCGGCGCTGAAAAAGGGCCGCAGCGCGGCCGACAAAGGCCGCGCTGCGCTGTCTGCACCTGGCCTGCTTATCCCAGGTTGCAGAGGTAGGTCAGAATACGGCCGCGTCCCTTGGTTTCTATCAGTTGGGCCATGAAAAACGTATCCTTGCCGGTTTTGGGTGCAGTGTAGGACTGAAAGAGCAGCTTTTCCTTGTCGAAGCTGTTCCGCACACTTCCTCCCCGCTGCTGAATCAGCTCCGTCTGCCCGTTGTAGGTGGCGTTCAGCTTTTCGAGGTCACCGAGGGTGGCCGGGCTGATCTCGCGGACGACGTAGCCGTCGCGGCAGCCCTTTTTGCTGTAGGACACGGCCGCCCTGTTGATCAGATCCTGGGTCGGTTTGTCCATCTGAACGGGTGTCTCGCCCCCTGTTTCAACGGGATAGGCACTGGCAAAGCCGAGAAGAGAGGCAAGAAGGAAAGAAGCAACCCTGAATTTCACATCGGCACTGTACGGGCCGTCCAGGTGGCGAATGTCTCTGGGACGGGGGACCCCCAACAGGTGTATTGTGGCGGGACCTGTCCTGTCCGGGCAAGCAAAAACCCCCGCCTGTGCGGGGGCTTTCTTCTGGCTCGGCAGGTTGGGGTCGAACCAACGACCGTCCGATTAACAGTCGGATGCTCTGCCACTGAGCTACTGCCGAATACCTTGTGTGCGGCCGTTTCCGGCGCGAGAGGGATAGTAGCATGACCCCCGCGGGTGTGCAAGTCCGGCTTGGGCCAGCTCCCGCTCAGGCCTGTGCGCCCCCCGGCATGATGGTCCCCGGCTTGACACCCAGGCGGTCCAGGGCGGCCTGCCAGCGCTCCTGCGTGGGCACGTCCCACAGCAGGTCCGGCGTGTCCTGTTCCACCCACAGCCAGGTGCCCTCGCGGGCCTCTTCCGCGAGCTGGGTGGGTGCCCAGCCGGTATAGCCCAACAGCAGCATGAAGGGCTGCCCGCTCGCCGCCACCGCTTGCAGCACGTCCAGGCTGCTGGTGAGCAGGAGGCCCTCGGCCAGCCGCACCTCGCCCTCCAGGTTCAGCGGCGTGCGGTACAGGCACCAGCCCACACCCGGCTCCACCGGGCCACCTGCCCACACGCTGCCCGAGCCGCCCCCCGGCAGGTCCGGCAGCAGTTCGGTGACGCTTTGCTGGAGCGGCGCGGTCACCAGCAGGCCCATCGCCCCGGTTTCGTCGTGTTCCAGCAGCAGGATCACGGCTCCCTCGAACAGACTGCCGCGCAGGTGGGGACTGGCGACCAGGAACGTCAGCGGCACGGTCATGGGGTCAGGATAAGGCAGAAGGCAGAGAGCCGAAAGCAGAAGGCTGAAGGCAAGTCCTGCTGTTGCTGAAGCGTTGATAGCCTTCTGCCATCTGCCTTCCGCCTTCTGCAAAAGAAACTCCCCACCACCGCTGGGTAATGGGGAGGGAAGAGGCGACTACGCTTAAGCGCTTGCGCCGGGGCTGCGGCGGGCCGGCTTGCGCTTGGCGGGGGCCGCGGGGGCGACACCGGCGGGGGTGCCGTCACGCGGGGTTTCCAGGGCCGCCAGGCCGCCGACCAGGGCCACGTCGAGCACCTGCTCCACCGTCTCGCAGGGGTGGAAGCGCATCGACGAGCGCAGGTGCAGGGGGATGTCGCGCAGGTCGGCCTCGTTGGCCTTGGGCATGATGATGTGCTTGATGCCGGCGCGGCGGGCACCCAGCACCTTCTCCTTCAGGC
>NZ_BAABRP010000003.1:182500-202500 GCF_039545055.1 Deinococcus carri | reverse complement strand
CGGCCGCTTCGTCGTGCCGGGCTGGATGAATCTCGTGGCGGGCCAGCCCGACGTGGCGGAGGTGCAGCTCGACTTACAGGCCGCCGATCTGAACCGCGAACAGGCCTGCCTGCTGCTCGACTACTGGGCGACCCCCACGGACCTGACGCTGCAGAGCATCCTGCCGGTGCGCGCCTTTACCGCTGTGCCGGAGGGCTGGTGCCTGTTCGTGCCCGCCCAGGGCCGCGTGCTGGTGCGCGCTATTGACCCCGAGCCGAACCCGCCGCTGCTGGGCAGCCACTGGCTGCAACTGGAACCCGGGACGCCCGCTGGGACGGTCGTGAACGTCAGCGTGGGGTTTCCTGCTCCACCTGTGCCCGAAGCGAATCTGCGGCTGAACAATTAGCGCATTTGACGTAAAAAGAACCCCTCTCCCCTTGCGGGAGAGGGCCTTACGAAGCAAGGGGAGAGGGTCAAAAAATGCAACCATCTTTATGACAAATGCTCTAAGCGGCCAGCTTCAGGCTTCGCCCGTTAGCAGCGCCTCCAGACCGCGCCGCGTGGCGCTGAGGGTCTCGGGAATGCGCCACGCGGCACGGTCGCGCGGGCCGACCGGGTTACTGACGCCCCGGACCTCCAGCGCGGGAACGCCCGCGAGGAGCGCCGCGTGGGCGACCCCCGCCCCTTCCATGCCCTCGGTGAGGGCACCGGGGTAACGCTGCGCCAGGGCGAGGGCATGTTCCGCCGTCCCGGTGACGGTGCTGAGAGTGAGGGTGGGGCCACAGGCCGCGCCCACCCGTGCCGCCAGGTCAGAGGCACCCTCCCAGGCCGGGAAGCTCCCGCCGTGCGGCGCATCCGGCAGCACGGACAGCCCCAGCGCCGCGAGGTCGAGGAACTGCCCGCCGTCCTGCGCGCCCAGGTCGGCCTGCACGATGACGCTGGAGACGGCGAGGCTCCCCGGCTCCAGTCCGCTGCCGGGATAGGCCCCCCCGATGCCGGCACTCACGGCGAGGTCACAGGGGCCTGCGGCCAGCGCGCGGGCGGTCGCCAGGGCCGCGGCCACCGGCCCCACGCCGCTCACCACGACGCGGGCGGGCAGATCAGCGAGCCGGGCGGCCTCCCCGGCAGTCGCCACGACAATCAGGACGTTCACCCGCCCAACGTAGCGCGCCCCAGCCGGGGCCGGGGCGCAGCGGGGGAGGGGTGGGGGCCTATTCCGCAACTTTCAGCCGCACCGCCACGTTGTCGCGGGTCGCCACGCTGTAGGGGCAGACCTGGTGGGCGGCGTGCATCAGGGCCTCGGCCTCCTCGCGGGACAGGCCGGGGAAGGTGCCTTCGAGTTCCACGTCGAGGGCAAAGGCCACCCCGCTTTTTTGCAGGCCCACCCGCGCGGTGATGGTGCTGGCCGGGTCGAGGTCGACGTGCTGACGGCGGGCCACCACGCCCAGGGCACCCTGGAAGCAGGCGGCGTAGCCGGCGGCGAACAGTTGCTCGGGATTGGTGCCGGGGCCATCGTCGCCGCCCATACCGGCGGGCACGCTGAGGCTCAGGTCGAGGCGGTCGTCACTGGTCTTGACGGTTCCGGCGCGGCCTCCGGTGGCGGTGGCTTCGGCGGTGTACAGGTTGTTCATGGGGACCTCCAGAGAGTGGGCGGAACGTTCGGCGACCCTCTCACCCTATCCGGCCGCAGGCCAGGCTGCCGGAACCTGTCCGGTCAAGCCGCACCGAGTTCCTCCCGGTGTGGGTAGGGGCCGTCTGCGGCGGAGGCTGGGTCAGGGCGGCGGGCATCCTGTGCTGGTTACGACGCGGGAGCCACTGCAAAGGGGAGGAGGGCACCCCGGCCACTCCTCCTCCTGTTGCAGCCTCAGCTCAGAACTTGCCGAAGCGGGTCAGCTTGAAGGGCACCTCGGGCGTGCCGCCCTGGAGCTTGTCGAGCTGACTCTGCGTCACCACGAGGTCACCGCCGATCATGATGAGGGTGGTGGGGTAGCGCAGGCCCGCCAGGGGTTCCTCGGCGGCCAGGGTGCCCGCGGCATAGTCGGCGCTGAGGGTCACCTTGCTCACCACCTGGTCCTTGTTGCGGGCCACGTACAGCGTGTGGCCGTCGAGCAGCAGGCCGTCGCCGTTCTTGAGGCCGCCCATGACCTTCTTCACGGCCTTGCTCCGCAGGTCGATACGCCACAGGTCGCCCGTATTGAGCTGAATCGCCAGCAGATAACGGCCGTCGGGCGTGGCGGTGATGCCGTTGAGGTTGATGCCGGGGCCGTACTTGAGCGGCGTCTTCGTGAGGTCCAGCCACGCCGTCAGGTTCATGTCGCGGTCCACCCGGAAGAGGACCGGGCGGAAGGAGTCGGTCACGTACACATTGCCGTCGGGCGCGACGGTCAGGTCGTTGACGTAAGGCACCGGACTCTGGGGCGTTTCCAGTACGTTCAGAATCATCCCGTCGGGCGACAGGACGCTGACGGTGCCCTGCGCCCCGCCCGCGACCCACAGGCGGCCCTGGGGGTCCACCTTCATGCCCAGCGCGACCCGGCGGCCCAGCGCGCCGCCCTCGCTGAACTTGCTGACGCTGCCGCTTTGCGCGTTGATGGCGTAGATGGTGCCGTTCGCGGCGCTGCCGGTGTAGATGACGCCCCGCCGCGCGTCGTAGGCGATGCCCTCGGGGTAGGAGAGGTGGTCGGGCAACGCATAGTCGCGCACGCTGAAGTTGTCGCGCAGAATCACGCCGCAGCGTTCGCGCATTCCCGACTTGCCCGCCGGGTCGGTCTTGTAGTCGTCGGGCATGGCGTGGACCACCAGCGCGCGGTTCAGGACGCCGTTCATGCCGGTCAGGCTGACCTTGTCGGTGGTGAAGGTCAGGCGGCCCGTGCCGTCCGCGCCCACCATCAGCATGGGCAGGTCGCCGCCGTGGCCGTATTTGTTCATGGCCTGCGGATCGTCGTGGTTCTTGCTCATGCCGGGGTCGAAGTGCGGCCCCGCCCCGCCGAAGGGCACGACCGTGTTGGTGGCCGGGTCCACGCCGGGGGTGCATTTGCCGTACTCGTGGACGTGCATGCCGTGGCCGCCGGGCGTCAGGCCGCGCACCTCCACCGTGACCTGCACGCCCATCCCCATCTGCTTGAAGGTCGCGCTGCCGCGCACCTGGCCCGCCGCGTCACGAATGGCAGCGGTGGCGCTCAGGGGCGCGCTCGCCGGGGCCATGGGCATCATGGGCTGCGTGCCACCCGCCGAGGCGCTGCCCAGGGCCGCCGCGAGGGCCAGCAGGCCGAGCATCTGGAGCTTCTTCATCACTGGCCTCCCGTGGCGCGCACGCGGTAGATGACGCCGCTCTGGTCGTCGGTAAAGAGCAGGCTGCCGTCGTTGTACACGGCCACGCCCGCCACGCGCCCGAACTGCTTCCACTGCCCCTGTTCCTGGAACACGAAGCCGCTCACGAAGGGCGTGATGGATACGGGTCTGTTCTGCGCGTCGAAGTCCACGCGGGCAATCTCGTAGCCGCTCGGCTCGTTGCGGTTCCACGAGCCGCGGAAGGCCACGAAGGCGTCGTTCCGGTACTCGCCCGGGAACTGGTTGCCGGTGTAGAAGGTCAGGTCGATGGCCGCCGCGTGCGCCGTGTAGTTCAGCAGGCTGCCCTGGGTGCGGTTGCAGTAGTCGGTCTTGGTAATCAGGCCGGGGATGGTGCTGGAGTTGGCGTAGGGGTCGGGCTGCCGGTCGCCGTAGCAGTAGGGCCAGCCGTAGACCCGGCCGCGCTGGATCACGTTCAGCTCCTCGGGCGGGATGTTGTCGCCGTGCCAGTCGGACCCCTGGTCCATGCCGTACAGCGTCTTGGTGACGGGCTGCCAGCCGAAGCCGATGGTGTGGCGCAGGCCGCGTGCGTACACCTCGCGCCACTTCCCGTCGGGGCTGAGGCGCAGGATGGTCGCTTCCTCCGGGTTCTGCGGGGCCGCGTCGTTGTTGGTGGAGCCGATGGAGGCGTACAGGAAGCCGTCCGGCCCCCACTTCACGCCGCGCGCGGAGTGCTGCCCCACGTCGGGAAGCTGGCTGGCGAACACGCGCGGCACGCTCAGCGTTCCGTCCTTGGCGATGTCCATCACCCAGATGTCGTGCTGGCCGATGGCGTACAGCTTGCCGTTTTTGACGTCCATCCCGTGCACGAGGCTGAGGTTGGAGGCCACCTGGCGGCGCTCGCCCGCGTCGAACTTGCCGTCGCCGTTGACATCCTTCATGTACCAGATGTCGTTCTGCTTGGTGCGCGAGAGGTACACGCCGCCGTCGGGCATCGGTTGCAGCGAGCGGGCGTTGCCCAGTTCGGATGCCATCACGCTGACCGTGAACCCGGCGGGCACCTTCAGCCGCGCGAGCTTGTCGGGCGTGAAGCCCAGCGCGGTCGGCTCGTTGCGGGTGGCCGTGACGGTCACGGGCGCTTCGGGGGCGGGCAGCGGGCGCGGCGTGGGCGGGGTGGGCTGGCCGGGAAACGGGCCGGTCAGCGGGATGGCGGTCTGGGCCAGCGCCGAAAAGGCACCCGCCAGAGCCACCGTCAGGGCGGCGAGCAGGGGTTTACGCATGTGGATAGTCCTCCACCCCGCAGAATCACACGACGTCAAATCACCGCTTTCCAGCTCCGCTCACCTTCTGAGCCTCTTCTCAGGTTTTGCTCAAGAAGTGGGGATGCGTCCCCCGCGAATAGCCCAGCAGGCCAGCCACGCCTGCCCCAGCCAGTACAGCCCGTCGACGGCGAGGTCGCGTGCCGGAAGCGGCGTCAGGAAACGGTCCAGGGCAATCAGGCTGTCACTCAGCACGAACAAGGCCGCGCCCCAGGCGGCCAGACCTCCCACCGCCAGCGCCCGCCACAGCATCAGGGTAATGACGGCTCCATACACCAGCACCGGCAGCCGCAGCTCGCCCAGGTGCCCCCGCGTCAGCAGCAGGCCCAGCAGCGCCGCGCCATAAGCAGCCGCTCCCAGCAACCCGGCCCAGGCCGGCCGCCGCGTGCCTGTCAGAAAGCCGCGCAGGTAGGCCAGGTGGGCCAGCAAAAAGGCCAGCAGCCCCGGCACGAACAGGTCGCCCGGCCACTCCAGCAACAGGTCGCCCAGCGCCCCCAGGCCCAGCCCCAGCACCATCCAGCGCTGCACCCGGCCAGGCGGGGCCGCGCGCCATACCCAGACGGCCAGCAGCGCGGCGGGTAGGGCCTTGGTCAGCAGACGCGGGCCGGGCAGGTGGAGGTGGGCCGCTGCCAGAAATGCCCCCGCCGCCAGCAGGGCCAGGGCGGGGAGCAGGAGGGAACTCGCGCGAGGGGACACCCCCCAGCGTAAGGGTCAGGCGGGCACGAACAGCGGCAGGTCGCAGGCGGGGGTGGCCCCCACCGCCACCGCGCGGCGGTGCAGTTCGCGCACGGCCCGCTCGCCCTCCGCGCCCACGTCCAGGCTGAAGTCGTTCACGTACAGGTCGATATGGGCGCGCATCACGTCGTCGCTCATCTCCAGCGCGTGCTGGCGGATGTAGTTCATCGGCTCCTGTGGGTGCGCGTGGGCGTATTCGAGGCTGGCACGCACGGCGGCGTTCAGACCGCGCTGCACCTCGGGCGCGAGGTCGCGCCGCACCAGGATCGCGCCCAGCGGGAGGGGCAGGCCCGTCTGGCCCTCCCACCACGCGCCCAGGTCCAGCAGCCGCACCAGCCCATGCTGCGGGTACGTGAAGCGCGACTCGTGGATGATCAGGCCCGCGTCCACCTCCCCGCGCGCGACGGCGGGCATCACCTCGTCGTAACGCAGGTGCGTCAGGCGCACGTCCGGGTAGGCGAGGCGCAGCAGCAGTTCGGCGGTAGTCAGTGCGCCGGGCGAGGCCACCAGGCGGCCGTTGAGGTCGCCCAGTTCCTGGCGCGCGACCACCAGCGGTCCCACGCCGCGCCCCAGCGCCCCGCCCGCGCGGAGGGCCACGTAGCGGTCCATCACGTCGAAATAGGCGCGGTAGCTGATCTTGGTCATGGGGAGGCGGCCCGCCACCGCCCAGTCATTGAGCGTCTGCACGTCCTCCAGCACCTCGCGCACGGGGAGCGGCGAGGGCACGCGCCCGGCGTGCAGCGCGTAGAAGATGAAGGTGTCGTTCGGGCAGAAGGAATAGCCCAGGTCCAGGGTGGCGGTGTCCAGTGGGGAGGGGGCCGTGGTCATGGGCACAGGGTACGCCCGGCCCGTGCGGGCACCTGCCCCGGCGGGCACGCTCAGCCGCTCATCACGAAGCTGTCAGGTGAACTGACTACCCTGACGCATGCTTCGGACCCTCCTGCTGGTGCCCACCCTCTGCGCCCTGACCGCTTGCACGCCCGCCCAGATGGGCCAGAAGGTGGCCGGGGTGCCCACGGAAACACAGACGCCCACGGACACGTCGGTCCCGCTGGGCAGCGGCGGCCCCTGCGCGCCCGGCTACACCCGGCCCGACTTCGCCGCGCTGGAGCGTGACCTGGCGGCGGCCCGCGCGAGGTGGGCGGCGGCGGGCGTGCGCGACTACAGCTATGACTTCGCGCAGGTGGCCGCGCCGGTCGCCTTCCCCGACGTGCGCGTTACGGTGCGCGGCGGGACGGTGCAGGGCGTGACCCTGAAGGCCGGACAGACCGGCGAGCCGGGCGGCCAGGCCCGCGCCACGGTCGAGGACCGCTTCGCCGCCATCGCCCAGACCCTGCGCGGCCAGCAGGGGCAGAAGTGCCCCGTGGTCGAGGCCGAATACGACGCCCGCGACGGCCACCCCACCCGCCTCTACAGCGGCACGCGGGAAGTGAACGTCGCGGACGGCTGGGGCGAGTGGAAGGTGACGAACTTCACCCGGCCCTGAACGCAGAAAGCCAGCCGGGAAAGTGTGAGCATCGGCTTTCCCGGCTGGCTGGAAGCCGGCCGCCCCCTACCGCACGTCCCCCAGGGCCGCCCGCGCCGCCTCCGCGTCCCGCGCCAGTTGGGCCTTCAACTCGTCCAGGCCGCCGAACTTCTGCTCGCCGCGCAGGTGCGCGAAGAACTTGATGTCCAGTTCCTCGCCGTAGAGGTCGCCGTCGTAGTCGAAGAGGTGGACCTCGAAGCGGCGCTCGGTGCCGTTCACAGTGGGCCGGAAACCCACGTTCGCCATGCCGTGCCAGCGCTGCTGGTGTCCCGGCCCCCGCTCGGTGAGGGCCACCACCGCGAAGACGCCCAGCGGGAGCGCCTTGCCTTCGGGCACACGGATATTCGCCGTGGGCCAGCCGATGGTCCGGCCCAGGCGGTCGCCCTGCACCACCACGCCCTGCGCGTCGTAGTGGCGGCCCAGCAGCCGCGCGGCACCCTCCACATCCCCGGTTTTCAGGTACTCGCGGATGCGGGTGCTCTTGATGTCCCCGCCGCCGAGCTGGTGCATGGGCAGCGCCACCACCTCGCGCGTCACCCCACGCAGGTCCGCGACACCCCCTGCCCGGCCCCTCCCGAAGTGGAAGTCCTCGCCCACCACGATTGCATGAGGGTGCAGCGCCCGCAGGTCGTCCAGAAAGGCCTCCTTGGGGCGCGCGGCGAACTCGGGCGTGAACGGCACCGCCACCGTCTCGTCGATGCCGTAGCGGGCCAGCAGGTCGAGCTTTTCGGGTAGGGTGGACAGGAACTCCACGCCCTGCGTCAGCACGCGCGTGGGCGGGTCGAAGGTGTAGACGACCGTGGGCACACGGTGTTCGCGGCCCTTCGCCTTGAGCTGCGCGAGCAGCGCCTGGTGCCCCAGATGCACGCCGTCGAAGGACCCCACGGCCACCACGGTCCCGGTGTCGGGCCGCTGGGTGGGGGAGACGTAGGTTTTCATCGGCCTGCCGACGAGAGCGCCTGCACGCCATACAGGGCTGCCGTGACCGTGCTGGCGCTGCCCACCAGGGTGCCTTCCCGCAGGCCGTCCAGCACCTGCTGGGGTGGCAGCCACAGCACCTCGATATCCTCGCCCTCGTCCTCCGGCAGCTTGCTTTCCCGCAGGTTCTGCGCCCGGTACACGTACAGTTCCTCGTCGCAGAAGCCGGGGCTGGAGTAGAAGCGGGTCAGCAGCGTCATGTCGCCGTCCAGCCCCACCTCCTCCTGAAGCTCGCGCCGGGCGGCCTGCTCGGGCGTCTCGCCCTCGTCGATCAGGCCGGCGGGGGCCTCCACCGTCGGCGCGCCGATGGCTGGCCGCTGCTGCCGCACCAGCAGCATCTCGCCCTGCTCGTTCAGCACCAGAATCGCCACCGCGTCGGCGTGCCGCACGATTTCCCACTTGCCGTCCTGGACTTCCAGCCGCAGCATGCGCCCGTCGTACATGACCTGGATGTCGGGGTTGGTCTTGTCGCTCATGGGGGCAATTTAGAGGATGCGGAAGGTCGAAGGCAGAAGGCAGATGGCTAAAGAATCTTTGGCCTTCTGCCCCCCGCCATCTGCCTTCTGCCAGAATCCCCCCATGTTCACCCGCGCCGACCTCGAAGCGCGCGAGGCCGCCACGCTCGCGCCGTATGCCACGCTGAGCCGCGACTCGCGGGGGCGGGAGTACCCGGAGGCCCGGAGCGAAACGCGCACCGCTTTTCAGAAGGACCGCGACCGCATCCTGCACACCACCGCCTTCCGGCGACTGGAATACAAGACGCAGGTCTTTTTGAACGCCCAGGGCGACCACTACCGCACGCGCCTGACGCACACGCTGGAGGTGCAGCAGGTGGCCCGCTCGGTGGCGCTCACCCTCGGCCTGAACGAGACGCTGGCGGAGGCTATCGCGCTCGCGCACGACCTGGGCCACCCGCCCTTCGGCCACGCGGGCGAGCGGGTACTGGACGGGCTGATGGAGGGGCAAGGTGCCCCTCCCAACAACACCTTCGACCACAACACCCAGGCGCAGCGCATCGTGACCCGGCTGGAGGACCGGTATCCGGACTTTCCGGGCCTGAACCTCACGCTCGACACGCTCGACGGCCTGAACAAGCATGACCGCGCGGGCCTGGGACCGCCGGGCCTGGAAGCGCAACTGGTGGACGCCGCCGACGCGCTGGCCTACACCGCGCATGACCTGGACGACGGCCTGCGCAGCGGACTGCTGACGCCGGAACAGTTGGAGGCGCTGCCGCTGTGGCGCGAGTTACTCGCCCGGGTGCCGGTGCAGTCACCGCAGCTCACCGAACGCGACCGCCGCACGCTGCACCGCGAACTGCTGGGCTGGCTGATCGGGGACCTGACGACCGCGAGTGCCGCCGCCATCACCGCGAGTGGCGTGGGCAGCGCCGAGGAGGTGCGGGCACTGCCGGAACGCCTCATCACCTACAGCGCCCCCATGCGCGAACGCCTGCGCGAGACGGGGACCTTTCTGCGGGAGAACCTCTACCGGCACTGGCGCGTCGAGATGCAGGTGGAACAGGCCACCCGGCTGCTGACCACCCTCTTCACCGCGTTTCTCGCGCGCCCGTCCATGCTGCCGCCCCAGGTCCGCGCCCGCGCAGAGGTGGACGGTCTGCCCCGCGCGGTGTGCGACTTCATCGCCGGGATGACCGACCGGTACGCGGGCGAGGTGTACGCGGCCCTGACGCCGCCATCCCAGACAGGCCACTGATACGGGATTGCTCTGATTCCCGGACATCTGGGAAAGCGCCAGATGTCCGTCCATCGCCGCAACCCCCTAGTTTTTGCTGCTCGCTCCGCTCGGTTGATTCCAAGGAATCAACGCAATTTGGTATGAGAGGTTGGGGGTTCAGTCGAACCAGACGACCTGAAGGGCCGCGCCCGTGGGTGCGGTGGGGGCGGCTTCGTAGCGCAGCAGCTCGGCCCCGCTGGCCTCCTGCATCACCGAGCGCAGCACCAGGGGACCCAGGGCGCGCACCTGTGCGGGCAGTTCGGGCAGCAGGCGGGGTTCGGTGGGGGGCACAGTCCCGGCCGTGCAGCGCAGTGTGAGCGCCCCCGGCTGAAGGGCCGCCACCTCGCACACGCCCTGGACCTGAACCTCCACCGGGGTCTGGAGGGTGGCGGCGTGGGCCACCGAACTGCCCGCAACAGACCCGCCCAGGAGCAGCAGGGTCACCAAAGAACGCAGGTTCATCGGCCCAGCATAGAAAGGCCGCCGTTACACGAACATGACAGGCGGAACCTTCTGCATTAGCGACCATTAAACAGCGTTAGGCACGGCGTTTGACTTTAATTTTTGAAGTTTCGCACAATCAGGGAACGACAGCGAAGTTCGCAAAGGGGACGCCGGGGCAAGAGGTCGCGGAAAGAGGTTTGCGTCTGTCTGTCGGGGAGGGAAGACCATGAAAAAGCTTGGAATGCTGCTGGCACTTGGCGGGCTGATGGGCGGGGCACAGGCCCAGACTGGCGGAAACCAGACGGGCACCCAGTTCGTGGATATCGGCCAGGACGTGATTGTCCATGTGCAGAACGTGTGCGCCTTCGTGGGCGGCGGCGTTATCGACAGTAACTTCGACCAGAACAGCTCGGAACTGCACCCCGACGCCATCGAGTTCAACTACAAGGCGACGGCCAGCTCGGGGGCGGGGCAGCGCATCTTCAACATCCGCTGCACGGCAGGCACCGACGTCCGGCTGACGGGCGGCGCGGGCGGCATGAGCTACGGCTTCGGCGAGGGTGCGAACCAGAACGATGGTTACAGGCTGAACAAGGTGGGCAGCAGCACTTCCCAGCCGCTGCTGGTCAACATCACCGAGACCTTTAACCGGACCGCCAGCGACGGCAGCAACACCAGCCCCGACCGCTACACCCTGAACACCCGCGTCCAGGCTCCTGCCGGGCAGTGGGGCGTCTCGAAGGGCGACTACAGCACGGTGCTGATCTACCGTTTCGCTTACGACGAGTAAGCTCTCCCGCTCTCGCGCCCGCCCTCTGCCCTCGCGGTGGGGCGGGCCTTTGCCGTGACCGGCTGGCCTTTTATGCTGGAGGTTATCCCACGGCTGTTCCTCTGTCCCCACTACAACCCGCCCCCGCCACCTCGTCCCCGCCACAAGGAGCCACGATGCCTCTTCCCCTGACCCTGCTTGCCTCGCCGCTGGCGCTGCTGGCCCCCGCCGCTTCTGACCCCTGCACGCTCAGCACCAGCCTGACCCTGCCGAACTACCAGGCGCTTCAGGGGGCGCAGGGCGAGCTGCGGGTGCAGGTGAACTGTCCCGCTCCCGAGCGGCGCTATCGCCTGATCTGGCCCGGCGCGGTGTCCAGCGGCACCGGCCTGGAGCTGGAACTGCTCGGCGGCCTGAAGGTGACGGTGCAGGGGGCCGCCGCCGACCTGGGGGGCCTGAACGTGATGTCCGGGCCGCAAACGCTGCGCTTTGCGGTTCAGGCCGCGCCCGGTCAGTGGGGTGTGCCGCGCGGCGAGCAGAGGCTCGGGAAGCCGGTGCTGCTGGAGGTGGGGCAGTGAGACGGGGCAGAGCGGGCTTGGCGAGGTGGGGGCTGGCGGCGGGGCTAGCCCTGCTGGGCACGGGCCTGGGGCAGCCGCTGAACTTTTCTCTCACGCCCACGTCGTTTCTGATCGAATCGGGCAAGACCCTGAGCGGGCAGACGCGCTTTACCAACACCAGCACACGCACCGCCGTCTTCACGGTCACCGCGTATGGCTGGAACCGGGTGGAGGGCGAGGACCAGCTCACGCCCACGCGCGACGTGCTGGTCACGCCCAGCCGCTTCGTCTTGCAGCCGGGGGCCAGTCAGGTGGTGCGGGTTGCGGTGCAGCGTCGTCCCGGCCAGGACGAGATGACCTACCGGGTGCTGCTGCGGCAGGTCGAGCCGGAGCGCGGCGAGGTGCCCCCCGGCGAGGACGCGCGCGGCCAGATCGACGCGCTGCTGGAACTGAGCCTGCCCGTGTACGTGGTTCCGCCCACTGCCGCCGCCCGCATCGGCTACCAGGTGCAGAAAAGCGCCGACGGCAAGGACCTGACCCTGGTGTTCTCCAACAGCGGCAACCGCAGCTATGTCCTCAAGGGCCTGAAGGTCACGGCGGGCAGTGACCAGAACCGGGCCGTGCCGAACCTGCCGCAGAGCTTTCTGATCTTCCGGGGCAACTCGTACCGGGTGCCGCTGGCGGGATTCGGGGCCGAAAGCACCCTGAACTTCTCCTTCCTGACGGCGGAAGGCAAGGTCGTGAGTGAAAAAGTCCAGGTCCGCTGAGGCCGGGTGGCCCGGCGCGGGCCGCTGCGCCGCGGCCCTGGCCGCCGCCCTGCTGCTGGGCGCGGCGGGCGCGGCCCCCCCCTGCGACAGCGAGCCGGAGGTGGTGGCGGTGACGGTGGGGGGCCTGGCCCGCGGCGACCTGCCGGTGCGGCGGGTGGGCGAGCAGATCTGGGTGCCCGCCGAGGCGTTGCAGTCCGCTGAGGCCGCCTACGCCGTGGCCCGCGCCGAGTGCGAGGGGCGGCCCTACGTGCAGCTCGCGCCGGGCCTGGACCTCCAGTTCGACCCCAACGAGCTGACCCTCACCGTGCAGGCCGCCGCGCAGCTTCTGTCGGGCGGCGAGCTGGATTTCGGGGGAACGTTCGGGGAGCGGCTGACCAGCCTGCCCGCCTTCTCGGTCGCGGGCCGCTTCGACGTGCTGCGGCAGGCGGGCGAGGCCCCGCAGGGAACGGTCGGCTTCTCGCTGGGTGCCCAGGTGGACCGCTACCGCGCCGGGGTGGACGTGAACCTGAGCGGAACGCCCCAGCAGGCGCGGCTCAGCGGGGCGGTGTCCGGCGCGGTCCTGCTGAACGAGAACTGGACGGTGGGGGGCGTGGTGCGGCTGTCCCCGGAGGGCCTGGGGAGCGGCTTCAGCGGCCTGGAGGTGCAGGGCCACAGCCCCGAGGGGACCCTGGTGCCCGAACTCGTCCTGAACCTGCCGCTCGACGCCACCGTGACCCTGCTGTACGAGGACCGCCAGATCGCCCGCTTCCGCGCGCCCGCCGGCCGCTTCCTGCTGCGCAACCTGCCCTTTCCGGCCAGCGAGGGCGTCCTGCTGGCCTTTGTGCAGGACGCGCGCGGCACCCGCATCGTGCCGCTGCCCTTCAGCCGCACCCAGATCAACCTCAGCCAGGGAGCCTACGCCGTGAATGCCCGCGCCGGGGTGCAGGGCGGGCAGGCGACGGTGCGGGCCTCGGGGGCCTACGGCCTGGGCCGGGGCCTCACCGTGCAGGGGCAGACGCAACTGACGGGCAGCCGCCAGAGCGCGTCCGCCTCGCTGGGCGGCCCGCTGGGGCCGGGGCGCGGGCGGGTGGGGGCCAGCCTGCTGCACGACGAGGCGGGCTTCAGCGGCAGCGTGGATGCCGGGTACGCCGCGCCGCTGGGACCGCTGACCTACGTGGTCGACCTGTCGCTGCCCACCAGCTCGCCCCTGGCCCCGAGCGTGGCCCTGGGCCTGAGCTACAACACCCTGAGGCTGCAAACCTCCCTGACCGGCCAGTACGACTTCGGGGCGAAGCAGGGCGCGGTGTGGCTGACGACCGACTACCAGATCAGCCCGCAGTGGAGCGTGCAGGCCCAGCTCAACTACCGCGACCCCTCCCGCTACGGGGCCAGCCTGGGCCTGACCTACCGCCTGCCCAGCGGCCTGACGCTGGGAGCCGGCGCGGGCCTGGCGCATCTGCCCCCCACCGCCGACCAGCCCGTCGGGAGCCTCACGGGGCGCGGTTCGGTGTCGGCCAGCTACGGCGAGCATCAGCTCACGGTGTTCGGCCCGAATGCCTGGGGCGTGACCTACCGCAACACCGGCGTGTGGCCCCTGATCCTGGGAGCCGACGTGGACGGCAATCTGGTGGCCCAGGGGGAGCTGGGGGTCACCTTCGTGGGGGGACGCTTCCTGCGCGGCGCGGCGCAGGAGGGGGTGTCCCTGCTGGTCCGGACCGGCGTGCCGGGTCTGCCCGTGCGGGTGTCGGGTGGGAGCCTGCAACGGGCGAACGGGCGCGGCGACCTGTTCTTCACCGGCCTCACGCCCGGCGCGAACGTGGTCCTTCAGGTCGCCACCAACCTCCTGACCTTCGAGACCGAGGTGGGCGACGACGAGAAGCCGCTCAAGCTGGGGACCGCCGGGGTGTCGCAGTACGACTGGAGCGCCAACTTCCAGCGCAAACGCTGGGTGCGGATTCTGTGGCCGGACGGCACCCCGGCGGCCTACGTCCTGGTGTCGGCGGGGGAGCGCAACTTCTTTACCGACCTCGACGGCAACGTGCTGATCGACCAGACTCTGGCCCCCGGCACCCCTGTCACCGTGCGCGCCGAGGACGGCAGCCGGAGTTGTAGCCTCACGTTGGCCGCGGGCGAGGAGCAGCGCTGCCCCTGAGGACTGCCCCTGAAGTCTTCATGAATTCGCGTCCTGCTGGTCTTGCCAGGACGGTGAGGGTCACCTGAGTCTATGCTGAGTCAAGGTGACTTCGCCCCCGGTCCTCTCGCTGCATCTCCTCGGCGCGCCGCGGCTGCTCTGGCAGGGGCAGGCGGTGGCGCTGGCAGGCAAGGCGCTGCTGCTGCTGGCCCGCCTGGCGCTGGAGGGCCGCCACGAGCGGGAGGCGCTGGCCGCGCTGCTCTGGCCGGAACTGCCGCCGGGTGATGCCCGCAACAACCTGCGGGTCAGCCTCTCGGGCCTGCGCCGCAAGCTGCCGGGCGTCCTGCTGACCGACCGCAGTTCGGTGGCCTGCGTGCCGCTGTGGACCGACGTGCAGGCGCTGGAACAGGCCGCCGCCGCCGGACAGGCCGAGGAGGTGCGGGGGCTGTGGCAGGGGCCTTTTCTGGCCGGCGTCGCGCTGCCCGGCGGCGAACTGGCCGCCTGGGTCAGGGCACGCCGGGGGAGCCTGGCCGCGCTGCATGCCCGCTTCCGTGGCCCCGCCGCCCCGCCCGAGGTCTCCCCGGCCGCGGCTCCCCGGCCCCGCCTGCTGGGCCGCGAGCTGGACCTGCACGCGCTGAACGCCCGGCTGGCGCAGCACCCGCTGGTCACGCTGCACGGTCTGGGGGGCGTCGGCAAGACGGCGCTGGTCCGCGAGCTGGTGGCCCGCTGGCCGGTGGCCCAGGGACCGGCGCTGGCCCTCGACCTGACGGGGTGCCGCACGGCTCCCGAGGTATACGCCCGCCTGGGGCAGGCCCTGGACCTGGGCGGCGTGAGCGACCTGCCCCAGCTGGCCCTGCACCTGCGGGCCTGGCCGGGACTGCTGGTGCTCGACGGGGCCGACCACCTGGAAGGCGGCGCGGAGGTGGTGGCCGAACTGCGCCGTGCCCTGCCCGAACACCGCCTGCTGCTGGTGCGCCAGCGGCCCCTGGGCCTGCCGGGGGAGGCGCTTTCCCACCTGCGGCCCCTCCCGGTGCCCCCGCGTGACGCCTGGGGGCAGCGCTGGAACGAGCTGCTGGCCTACCCGGCGGCGGCGCTGTTCGTGGACCGTGCCCAGGGCGTGCGGCCCGGTCTGCCCCATGACGGCCCCGCGGTCGCCGCCATCTGTGAGGCGCTCGACGGCCTGCCGCTGGCCCTGGAGTGGGCCGCCGCCCACACCGCCGTTCTCGCGCCGGCCGCCCTGCTGGAGCAGCTCCGCGAACCCGGCCGCCTGCTGCTGCGGTCGGTGGCCGCCGCGCATCCCCCCCACCACCGCGACCTGGGCAGCCTGATGCGTCACAACCTGGCGGGGCTGCCGGACCCGGCACGTGAGCTGCTGCGCTGGCTGGGCGTGCTGGAGGGTCCGGCGCGGCTGGACGAGCTGGCCCTGCTGCTGGAACGTCCCGCCGGGGAGCTGCTGCCCGAACTCGAAACGCTCTGGGCCGCCTCCCTGCTCCACGTGACCGAGCTGGACGGCCAGGGCTGCTTTGGCGTGCCCCGGCTGGTCCGCGCGTACCTGACCCACGTGCTGCCCCCGCCCCCCGGGGCCGAGCTGCGGCGGCTGCGGCTGGTGGCCGGGGCGGTGCAGGGCCTGACCGCCGACCTGCGCAGCGAACGCCACGGGCACGCCCAGGCCCAGCTGCGCCGCCTGGAACCGGACATCCGGCAGGCGCTCGACTGGGCGGCCCGGCAGCCGCCAGCAGAGTCTCCCGAGGTGCCTGACCTGGCCCGCCGCCTCCTGGACGAGCTGACGTGGTGGTGGCTGCTGCGGGGGCAGGGGCAGGTGGCGCTGGACCGCCGGGCGCAGTTCTCCCCCGGGCCGGACGCCCCGGCTAACGGGGAGCGCCGCTGGCGGGTCGCGGGGGGGCTGGCCGTCCCTTCCGCCTGGGTGCGCGCCCTGGCCCACCTGCGCACGGCCCTGCGACACGAGGAGGCCGGGGCACGCGCCCGGCATCTGCGCGCCGCCCACCGGCTGTTCTCCGAGCAGGGCGACCCCTGGGGCATGGCCCTGTGCGCCCTGGAGGCCCGCGCCCAGCAGGGCGAGCGGCGTGACCTGGCCTCCCTGCGGGCCAGGGTCGACGAGTCGCGTGAACTGGGCCAGCCCTGGCTGCTGGGGCAGGAACTGTACGCCCTGTGTGCTTGGCTGCTGGAGCAGGGGCAGGCCGCCGCGGCGCTTCCCCTGCTGGGAGAACAGCTCCGCACCTGGGAGGAGTGCGGCTGGTGCTGGGGCGAGGAACTGGCGCTCTTTCAGATGGCGGAGGTCGCCTGGCACCTGGGGCAGCGTCCGCTGGCCTGCCGCCTCTACGGCCTGACCCTCGTGCGGGGCCGCGCCTGCCAGCCGCGCGCGCCTTCCCGGCTGCTCGCGGCCATCGACCGGCGGTTGGAACACCTGCCGGGCCAGCTGCGCAGCGCTGCCGAACGCCAGGCCTGGCGTGAGGGCCAGCGCGTGCCTCCGGGCGAGTGCGCCGGGGAAGCCCGGCGGCTGTGGCGCGAACTGGAGCTGGGGGGCGTGGAGAGCGAGCCTCCTGGGCCGCGGGTCCGCTGACTGCCTCCCGCCGGGTCAGGGGTGGGGAGCCGTGACCTGCACTCCCGCCGCCTCCAGCGCCGCTCGCAGGTCGCGCGCCAGGTCCGCCGCCTCGGCCCCGTCACCGTGCAAGCAGAGGGTCCGGGCGGGCACCCGCACCTGCTCGCCCGTGACCGCCGTGACGGTGCCCTCCCGCGCCAACCGGACGCCCTGCCGCACTGCCTCGGCGTGGGGCAGCAGCGCCCCCGCCTGCCCGCGCGGCCACAGCGAGCCGTCCGGGGCATACCCGCGGTCCGCGAAGCCCTCGCCCACCGCCAGCAGTCCCAGCACTTCCGCCTCGCGCAGCATCACGGAGGCCTCGCCTGCCAGGCCGTAATACAGGGGCAGGCCCGAGTCCGCCGCTGCCCGCGCGATGGCCCCGGCCAGCGCCGCGTCCCTCACCGCCATGTTGTAGAGCATCCCGTGGGGCTTGACGTGCCGCAGCGCTGCGCCCTCGCGCGCGGCCACCGCCTTCAGCGCCTCGATCTGTTCGCGCACGAAGGCCGTCACCTCGTCTGGTGCAAAGTGCAGCTCGCGGCGGCCAAAGCCCTCGCGGTCGGGAAAACCGGGGTGCGCGCCCGCTGCCACGCCATGCCGCGCGGCCAGGCGCAGGCTGTCCCGCATGGTCTCCGCGTCCCCCGCGTGGCCCCCACAGGCGATGTTCGCGCTGCTCACAAAGGGCATCACGGCGGCCTCGTGGGGGCTGCCCTCGCCCAGGTCGGCGTTCAGGTCGATCTGCTGGCGCATGGGGGCAGCATAGGGGTTCAAGCGCGTTCGGAGGGCGCGGGCAGGGCCAGCGGGGACGGCAGCGGGCAGGCCGTGACTACCCCGTGCGGCGACACGGCCAGCACCCGGCGCTCGGCCAGGGTCCAGAGGGCGCGGTGGACGCCCATCTCCGCCTCGGGGCTGCCGGAGGGCGCGAGCTGGTCCAGCAGCGCCGTGTAGCGCACCTCCCCGGCCTCGCCGCCCGCCCAGGGCGTCGCCTGCGCCACCTGCGTCAGCACCCGGCGCTGCTCCGGGGTTTCGGCCAGCGCGAGCAGAGCCTGCCTGGCCCGCAGCCGCGCCGCGTGGGCCTCCCGCGCCTGCCGCCTCTGCGCGAGGAGGGCGCTGACGGCCTCGGGTGGCGTGCCCTGCCCCCCGTAGCGCCGCTCGATAACCTGCTCCAGCCTGGCGTCGGCCCGGCTCTGCACCTCGCTGCGCCATTCCTGCGCCCGTTCCCGCAGGCCCGCGCGGGCATCCTGCACCCGGGGGTCACGCCAGGCGGCCCCGGCGGCGCGGCGCGCGGCGGCACGCAGGCCACCGGGTTCAGTGTCCCCGGCGCTGGCCGGGTCGGGCGAGGGGCGGAGCAGGTCCCGCAGCTTCATGGGGGCCACTCTCCCACACTTGCGCCCGCACGTCAGCGAGGCGGGCGGGATTTGTGCGGTGCCTCCCTCTGCCCCGCGTACCACCAGGCCAGGGCCGTCTCGGCCTGCCGGACCTCGTGTTCCTGTTGCCGCAATGCGGCGTGGGCCTCGGCCCGCGTCACTTCCCGCAAGCTCACCCGGTCGCCGGGGCGCAACTGGCCGAGAACGGGCAGGTCCGCCGCCGCCACGACCAGCGGTGTGGGGTAGCCGCCGTGGGTGCCCGCGTCGGGCAGCAGCAGGATGGGCCGGCCGTCGGGCGGAAGCTGCACGGCCCCGGGCACGTTGGGCAGGCTCACCCGCGCGGGGTCGTGCGGCGCGGGGACGGCCTCCGTCAGGCGCACGCCCATCCGGTCGGCCTGCCCGCTGACGCGGAAGGTCTGCCCCGTCAGCGCGTCCAGCAGCCCGGGCGTGGCCTCCGGCGTGGCGAGGACGCGCAGGGTAACGTGCGGCCCGGTGGGGGTGTGCAGGTCAGGGGAGAGGAACGCCCGCGGCGGCGTGGCGGGCGGCAGCGGCAGCCAGGCCAGCCGGTCCCCGGCCCGCAGCGCCCGGCCCCCGTGCCCGCCGAAGCCGGAGCGCAGGTCCGTGCCCCGGCTCCCAAACGCCTCCTGGCCGCTCAGGCCGCCTCGCAGGGCCAGTACCGCCCGCGCCCCCCGTGCCGTTCCCCCGAGGGCGAGCGTCTGCCCCGCCTCCACCGCCACTGTCCGCCCCACCGGGAAGGGCTGGCCGTCCAGCGCAGCGGTGAAGGGGGCACCACAGAGGGCCACCAGCGTCCCCGCCCCGAAGCGCAGGGTGGGACCGGCCAGCGTGACCTCCAAGGCCGCCGCTCCGGGGGAGTTGCCCACCAGCGCGTTCGCCAGCCGCAGCGCCAGCGGGTCGGCTGCGCCGCCGCCGGGCACGCCCAGCGCCCGTGCCCGCCTCCCCGCGTCCTGCACGGTGGTTTGCAGGCCGGGGCGGAGCACCTCAAGCATCTGCCACCGCGAAGCGCACCCGGTCCCCCGCCCGCCACAGCACCGGCTGCGGCCTGGCGAGGTCGAACAGAACCGCGTCCGTCCGGCCCACCAGCCGCCAGCCCCCCGGCGTCTCGCTTGGGTACACGCCCGCCCAGGGGCCACCCAGCGCCACGCTGCCCGCCGGGACCCGCTCGCGCGGCGCGCTCAACCGGGGCATCCGCAGCCGCTCCGGCAGCCCGGTCAGGAAGGCGAACCCCGGCGTGAACCCCAGAAACGCGACCGTGAGCCTGACCGCGCACAGGGCCGCTACGAACTCCGGCTCGCTCAGCCCCGCCTGCCCCGCGCACCACCCCAGGTCCGGGCCGCCGAAGGTGACGGGCAGGACGTGGGTGCGGCCGGTGCCGTCCTGTTCGGGATGCAGTCTGGCCAGCCGCGCCCCCAGCCCCGCCGCCAGGCTCTCCCCCGCCATGCTCAGCGGGTCGTACAGCACCGTCAACACGTCCAGCGCCGGCACCACCTCGCGCACGCCGGGCAGGGGCCGGGCCGCCAGGTCGGCCAGCAGTTCACGCGCCAGGGGCGAGCGCACCACCAGCGCCGCGTCCCCCAGCGGGGTGATGTCAGCCTCCCTCATGGGCGCATCATTCCACGCGGCCCCATATCCCTGGGTAGGCTGGGCGGCATGAGCGCGCCTGCCCCGCAGTCCCAGCCCGAGCAGCCCACCCCTGAGCGGCCCAACGCGGACAGGCACTTCCGCGTCATCGCGGTGCAGCCGCAGTGGAGCGCCGCCGATTTCACCAGCGCCGCCGCCTTCCGGGCCTGGATGCGCTCGCAACTGGAGCTGAG